>JAQICQ010000027.1 GCA_027858455.1 Elusimicrobiota bacterium
CTTTTAATGGGGGTTGCGGGCCTGTGGGCGGTTAGAATTCCCCTGGCTTATTTATGGTCGGGCTGGTTAAATTCTCCGACCGGAATATGGAACGCTTTCATAGTGGCGGGAATAGCAGAGCTTTTGATAAGTGTGGTTTACTATAGATACGCAAACTGGGAAATCCCTGTTATAGATAAAGAAAAACTAACCGAAGAAGTTATATCTTCTGAGATTGAAAGGGAAGACGGGACTTTCAGAACCTAATGGTTGTTTTTTTAAAAAAAAGGTAAAATAAACAAGAAATATATAGTAAGGAGGGAAATAGTATGACCGAATGCAATTTAGAAAAAAATATGGAATTCTGCAACTGTACTTACGAACCCTGTTCGAGGAAAGGCAAATGCTGTGAGTGTATTGTATATCATAAAAATTTAAACGAAATGCCGGCGTGTTTTTTTCCGGACAGTATTGAAAAGACCTATGACCGTTCTGTGGAAACTTTTATTAAAATCTATCGGGAAAACGGAGGGTTTTAATAAAGAATATGAGAGCCTATAAATTTTGTCCCCACTGCAAGGCTGCATTAAAAAGAAAAAAGGAAGACGGGATAGACCGCTTGGTTTGTTCCGGGTGCGGCTGGATAAATTATCTTAACCCCGTACCGGCTGTTGCTTGCATAGTAAAAGATAAAGACCGGATACTTTTGGTCAAAAGGGGGGTTGAGCCTGAAAAAGGCAAGTGGTCACTACCTGCAGGATTTATGGAACTCGGAGAGAGCCCGGAAGAAGCGGTTCTGCGAGAATTAAAAGAAGAGGCAGGGATAGACGGAAAGATAAAAGAACTTATCGGAGTTTACGCCCAGCCCAGTAAAAATTATTCAACGGTACTTACTGTCGGCTACAGTGTATTAACTTCCGGGAGAGATGATGATGTTGTGGCGGGTGACGATGTCACCGATGCGGAATTTAAAGAAATTGAAAAAGCCGAAGATATTCCGTTTGTCAGCCACCGCCGGATGTTAAGGGATGCCGATGCGCTCGTATAAATATCTTTTCGGCCCGGTTCCTTCCAGGCGTCTGGGGGTTTCGTTGGGTGTGGATTTAGTGCCTTTTAAGACTTGTACGTATAATTGTATATATTGCGAATGCGGGCCTACAAAAGAGTACACTGCCTGCCGAAAGGAATATATTAAAATAGGGCCGGTTTTAGACGAACTTGATGATTATCTTTCTTCAAAACCGGAACTTGATTATATAACTTTTTCCGGAGGTGGCGAGCCGACTTTAAACAGCAAGATAGGAAAAGTAATTAAATTTATAAAAGAAAAATATCCGGAGTACAAGACCGCTCTTTTAACTAACGGCAGTCTTCTTTACCGGGAGGATGTTATAGAGGATATAAAGGACTGTGACCTGATTATACCGTCTGTTGACGCGGTAAGCGGGAATATATTTAAGAAGATAAATAATCCCGCAAAAGGATTTAGCGCGGGACGAGTAATTGAAGGTATAAAAAAACTTCGCTTAAAAAGTAATGCCGAAATTTGGATAGAAGTATTTATAGTACCCGGATTAAATGATACTAAAAAAGAGATAGGAAAAATCAAAAAAAGGTTAATGGCAATTTCTCCCGGTCTTTTTCCCGATAAAATTCAGCTTAACAGCCTGGACAGGCCCGGCACCAAAGAGTGGGTGAAACGTACTCCTCCGGCAACGATGACCCGGATTAAGAAGGAGCTTAGCCCGCTAAACGCGGAAATAATAGGCGGTTACAAAGGTAAAAAGAAAAAAGAATCGCAGGAGAAGAGTAATTTAGAAAAAAGAATACTGGGGCTCATAAAACGCCGCCCTTGTACTGCTCAGGATATTGCGGATTCTTTCGGGGCCAAAAAGGGAGAAGTATCCCGTAATTTGCGAAAACTGGAAAATTGTGGTAAAATAAAAAAACTACATAAAGAAAGAGGAGAATTTTATAAATCAAATGGATAACAAAAAACAAAAAGGCGGCAAAGGAAGTGCGGGGAAAGTTCAAGATATCAGGACAGAGGCCCTGGCTTTTATAGAAACAAGGGGCAAGACAGGCACTATAGGTACGCTTGATATTATGCCTAAGACTTCGGACGTAAGTTTTTTCAGAAGAGTAAACATAGGAACGGGTCTGGTTTCGGTAGTATATACAGGGGAAGTTGCCGCCGCAAGTTCTGCGCAGGAAGCCGCAGAAAATCTTGCCGGCAAAATAAGTGAATTTCATGCCTCTAATCTTATAGCCCGGCCTCATGAAAGAATATATTCGCTCATTCTTCAGAGATCCGGCGAAGAAGTCAATGTGGATTCTCCTTCAAACTCAAAACTTGCGCTTGGTATAGTAGAAATAGACGGTTTTGTCGGGATGGTTAAAGCCGCCGATGCGGGGATTAAAGCCGCTGATGTTCAAATACCTTCATGGGTTACTGTGGGGGGAGGGTTAACGACAGTTTTTTTTAGAGGTGAAGTTGCAGCGGTGCATTCTGCGGTAGAAGAAGGGATGTCGGCTGCCGGCAAAGTAGCTAAAATAGTATCCTCACATGTAATACCTCAGCCTCACGAAGGAACCGATGAAGTAACGCCAATAGGTAAATTTACAGGAAAAAGTACATTTAAAAAGACCGCAAAAGATGATGCTTTGGGAATTCTTGAAACTAAAGGTATTACCGGACTTATCGAGGGGATAGATGCAGGTTTAAAGTCAGCTAATGTAGTTGTCCAGGGCTGGGAGAAAATCGGACGGGGGATAACTTCTACAATTTTCCGAGGCACAGTCGCCGATGTGCGTTCGGCTCTTGATGCTGCGGTTTCCGGCGCAGGCAGAGTAGGCGAAGTGGTTGGAAGTTATATAATTGCCAGGCCTCACGAAGAGCTAGAAAAGGGACGTTGAATAACTCGGGTATAAAAGAAAAAGTTAACGAAATATTAGAGGAACTTCCTCCCGGAGTTAAACTCGTAGCGGCTTGTAAGACGCGGACACCAAAAGAGATAACAGCGGCGGTCAAGGCCGGTATCAAAATACTCGGACAAAATTATATACAAGAATCCGAAGATGTTATAGGCCAAATCCCGCCCGGAGTTAAATGGCATTTCATAGGACACCTCCAGAGAAATAAAGCAAAAAAAGCAGTACATCTTTTTGATATGATAGAATCGCTTGATTCTCTCCGGCTTGCAAAAAAGTTAAACAAGGAAAGCAGAAACGCCGGTAAAATAACTAAATGCCTTGTTGAAATTAACAGCGGAAGAGAAAACAACAAGGACGGAATTTTACCTAAAAATGCCGAAGAAGCTATCCGGGCGTTTTTAGACTTTAAAAATTTAAAAATAGAGGGTCTTATGACTATGGGGCCTTTTGCAGGCACTCCGGAAGATTTTAGGCCGTATTTTAAAACAACCAAAGAAATATTTGAATCCTTAAAAAGCAAAAATATTAAAAATTGTGATATGAAATATCTCTCCATGGGAATGTCGGCCTCATATCGGGTTGCTGTAGAAGAAGGAGCAAATATAGTGAGGATAGGGACCAAGCTCTTCGGTCCCCGGGAAAAATAGTTTTATAATATCACGCATATAAAATTAAATGAGAAGAAAAATATTTCGGATTTCAATATTTGTTTTTGTACTTATATCCGTTACCGGTCGAATCTCGGCGACTCAAGCTGAATCTAAATACGCAAAAGCCGAAGTAACAGGCAGTCCCGAAATAATAGTATCTTCTGCCGGCAGAATCCAGAAAATAAATATTGTAATACTCTCGGGCAAATATAAAGGTTTAATGGCTCCGGTTGATAATTACATCTGGGACTATGAAGGATATAATATGCTCCTGTCCGAAGGAGATAAACTTACCCTTAAAATAGTGAAAGATTATGACGGCAGTCTAAGTTTTCTTGTTATGGGTCGTTACCGGTCTCCTTATATATTTATGGCTCTCGTACTTTTTATTGTTGTTTTTTTTATTATAACGGGTTTTAAGAACAAATGGGCTCTTCTTATGATTGCTTTTAATATTATTGTTGTCCTGCCCTTGCTTATATTCATTATAAGAACCGGTTTTAATCCTTTTGCTGCCGGAATAATTATATGCGGTGCGGGGATATTTATATCGGCAGCTGTTATTTTAGGCGGCGGCAAAAAATTTTATGCGGCATCTGCCGGTTCTGTTTTAGGCATATCTGCCGCCGGTGTTTTAACCTTAATATTTTTGGACTATATGCACATTGAGGGTATGTTTTCTTCTTCGGCAAGAATGATTCTTGTTGCATCCAGATATTTAAAGGGATGGAATGTAGGTGATCTTAAAGGTATAGTTGCCGCAGGAATTATGATCGCCAGTTTAGGGGCGGTTATAGATATAGCTGTTTCTATTGTGTCGGCAATGAACCGGATATATTTAGAGAGCTCCAAAAGTATTGGCTCGTTAATATTATTTAAATCCGGGTTAAATGTCGGACGGGATATGGTTGCAACTATGTTAAACAGCCTTGTGCTTGTTTTTACGGGACTCTCTTTGCCAGTTTTAATGGTACTGGGCATAATGGATATACCGTTTATTAAGATTATTAATTTTGAATTTGTTCTTATTACAATACTCTCGGCGGTAATATCAAGCTTAGCTTTAATGATTACAGTTCCGGTAACTGCTTATATATCTTCAAGGGTTCTCAGAGATGATTAGAAAAAAAGCAGCTGTATTGGTTTTTATGGTTTTTATAGGTTTTGTTAATTATCTTTCGGCAGATAGTTTTTATGACGATCCTACGATTGATTTACACGCTCATCCCCTGCAGGACATAAGGGTCTCGTCCAGGGCTTTTGCCCGCGCTGAAATCATTGAAGTTCTGCGCCGGTCCGACAGAAAGGAGAAAGGGCTTATAAAAGCAGTAATTACACAGGGTAAATACAGCCGGCAAATTGTTTTTGCAGAGACCGTATCTTACTATGGCGGCGGGGGAATAAAAACAGAAGCAGGGGAAAATATTATTTTAAGTTATTTAGACGGGCCCGGAGGTCCCGGAAGCATTCTTGTAGATGGCTACGACAGAACCGGCCAGCTTGCTGTCCTTTTTCTTTTGTTTATTACCGTAGCATTACTGGTGGGGCGGCGGAGCATAGTTATGCCGTTTTTAGCGCTCACAGCCGGACTGCTTATTATTAAAATATTTTTTATCCCGGCTGTTATGGCAGGCCGGCCACCTCTGTTTTATGCTCTGGTAACTGTTACGGTAATGGTTTTAATAACTATGATATCCATAGATAAATTCAGCCGGAAGGCATTAACTGCTACAGCAGGCGCCCTTTCGGGGTTAGGTATAATGACAGTACTTGCGCTTATCTTTTATAAACTCTCCGGCATAAACGGTTTTCATATTACAAATATTCAGTTATTACAGTATCTCGATTCACCGTTAAAATTAAAATCCCCGGACTATTTTCGGCATATTATGGTAACTGTTCTGGTTTTGGGTTCAAGCGGAATAATTATGGATGTCGCTATAAGCATAGCGTCTTCAGTAAAAGAAATAGCGGCTGTTTCTGACAGGGTTTCGTTTAAAAGATTATTTGCGGCTGCCGGTGAGGTCGCTTCCCGGATAACCGCTACAATGATTAATACTTTAATATTTGCTTATATAGGAGCTTCAATAGGAGTTATGCTTGTCCGGGGACTGGAAATCAGTTCTGTTTTTCAACTCTTAAACAGCGAATTTGTTCATATTGAATTTTACCAGATTGTTATAGGGGGTATCGGGTTTTTAGCATGCGCCGGCGTTACAGTTGTTGTCGGCGCGTGGCTGTTTAGTCCGAAAAAGACGGAACAAAAATCGGGGGTTGACAAAAGTAATAAATAATATATAATAATATTAGAATAAAGTAATATGAAAACAGATATGAGAAATAAAAAAATAAGTATATACAGGTCAAAAGCGGATTTTTTCAAGGCGTTTGCGCATCCGACAAGGCTGCTGATTATAGGTAAATTACTGGAAGCTGAAAGATGCGTGGGCAGTATTGAAAAAGTGCTTAATTTAAAACAGGCTAATGTTTCTCAGCATCTCAATATTTTAAAGAAAGAAGGAATAGTTGATTACGAAATAAAAGGCCGAAAGAGGTGTTATTACATTACCGAACCTGAAAGAATGAAGAATATAATAGAAAGCTAAGGAGGAAAGTAAAATGATAGAAGTAACAGATAGTAATTTCAAAGAGGAAGTTTTAGAGTCGGACATACCGGTATTGGTGGATTTCTGGGCAGAATGGTGCGGACCGTGCAAAATGGTGGCGCCGACTGTATCCGACATCGCCGATGAAAATGAGGGTTCGCTCAAGGTTTGTAAGTTAAATGTTGATAATGCCAAACAGACTGCCTCAAAATACGGTATAATGAGTATTCCTACTCTCGCTATATTTAAAGATGGTGAGGTGGCTGATAAAGTAGTCGGAGCTTTGCCGAAAGATGCAATAATGGCAAAAGTTAAACCATTTCTCGGTTAAGGAGATTTAGATATGCCGATATTTAATTATAAATGCAAAAAATGCGGAAATACATTTGAAAAGATGACCGGAGTAATTTCCGAGGAGGAAGAACTTAAATGTTCGAAATGCTCAAGTAAAGAGATAGAAAAAATCCTGTCAACTTTCAGTGTCGGCGCCGGACGCAGTTCAACACCTGCGCCATCCTGCAGTACGGGAAGTTGCAATACGGGAATGTGCGGATTGGGTTAAAATCACTTGAATACTCTTGCTGATTTTTTGAATATGCAAGTATATGCCGTTGCCGGGTCGTTTCGCAATAAGTCTAAGTATGCTTATCAGGTGCTTTTAGACCTCTTAGAGAGAGGTAAAAAAGTTTATCCTGTAAACCCCGGAGGCGGCCAAGTTGAAGGAATAGATGTTTATAAAAATGTAAAAGATATTCCCGAAAAAGTGGAGGCAGTCTCTATTGTAACTCCACCACAGGTTACGGAAACAATTGTTAAAGATTGCCGTGATAAAGGTGTAGGGTATGTATGGATGCAGCCCGGCGCGGAAAGTAAGGAAGCAATTCAATTTTGTAGGGATAACTCAATTGAAGTTATCTATCATGCCTGTCTGCTTCGCAGTTAATTTGTATATTTAACTTGATTTAGATAAAGTACTTTGGGTGAGGAATATTTACAGGAGCAAAATTATGATAAAAAAAATCACAAAGTTTAGAGGGATTGCCTTCGCGGCTGTTATAGTTATTTTATTTTCAGCTTGCGGAGTAAAAAATAAGAGCGCAGATGAAAATTCTTTAAAAGTCGGGTTTGATGTAGATGATACACTTCTTTTTTCTACACCGGCATTTCAAAAAGGATTTGAAAGTTCAGAAAAACCGTTTTCCGGGGAGTTTTGGGCGGTAGTAAATAATTCTGACAGGGGCAACAGCAAGATAAAGAAAAAAGTACTCCAGATTTTAGAAAAGCACAGAGTTGACGGCGACGAGATATATGCAATAACAGCCCGCAAACCTAACGGCGGAGAGGGATTAAAAAATTATTTAAATGATGCTTTAGGTATCCCAAAAAGTAATATCTATTTTGAATCCGAGGGTAAAACAAACCGCCTGCAGCAGCTTGGTATAGATATTTTTTACGGGGATTCCGATTCGGATATTTCCGATGCAAATGCGGCGGGAATAAAAGCTTACAGGATTGAACGATCAACAGCATCATCGTATCAGAAAAAATACAATCCCGGAAAATACGGAGAAAAAGTTATAAAAAACTCCGATTGGTAATAATTGAGACATGACCGGTTTTATTGATAAAAAATTTAAAAAGATGCCGGGAAGATATTTAGCTCAATGCTTACTTGTAGTAATTTTACTTATAGTAATACTTTCTTTTCTTGATGTAATAAATGAAACAGCACTCATTGCTTCTCTCGGAGCGACGGCATTTACAATATTCAGTATGCCGAGTTCTTATATGTCCGCGCCACGCACAGTAATCGGGGGTTATGCGGTAGGTATGCTTTCGGGGGTGATATTTTGGTATCTTTCCGGCCGGGAAATTATTTCAGTAACTCTGCCCGCGGATTATATACCGGCAGTATTTGCCGCAATTGCGGTAGGAGTATCGATTCTTGTCATGGTTGTGACAAATACAGAGCATGCGCCGGCCGCGGGAATTGCATTGGGACTGGTTTTAAATAGCTGGAACGGAGGAACTCTTCTTTTTACATTAGCGGCGGCTATAGTCATGTCTGTTACAAAAGAAGTCCTTTCGGATTATCTCGTTGATCTCTTATAATAGAAAAGCAGTTTTTTATAGCAGATTTATGTTCTTTATGATCAGTTCATTGTTTTTGACGGGATGCATGATGGGAACATATTCAAGATTAAGAAAAAGGAATTGTTGTTGAGAAAGAAAAGGAAAAATTATGAATGTAGAAAAAGCAATTAAGTTAAGGCAGAGTGTTAGAAAATATTCCGATAAAAAGATAGAAGAAGAGAAACTCATGAATGTTTTGGAAGCGGCGCGGCTTGCCCCGTCTGCTTCAAACAGGCAGGAATGGAGATTTGTCACGGTAAAAGAAGCTAAAATCCGCGAAGAGCTTTCTCGCGCGGCAAACCAGCAGATGGTAAAAGAAGCTCCGGTAGTTATTGTATGCTGCGCCGAAACTGACGGCCATCTTATGAGTTGCGGACAGAAATGTTATCCAATTGATGTTGCCATTGCAATTGACCACATGACTCTGCAGGCGGCAGAACTCGGACTGGGGACATGCTGGGTTGGCGCATTTAATGCCGACGAGGTTAAAAAAATTATAGATATACCCGAAGATATAGAGGTTGTAGAGATGCTTGTTATAGGTTATCCGGAAGGCAAGTTTGAAATTGTTGATAAGCCGAGATTAAATATGAAAGAAATTCGTCATAAAGAAAAATGGGGTAAACATTAATAATAGTTAAAATATGGATGTGTCCTCTTTTATAGGTTATATACCCGCAGTCTATGCCGCAGGAGTAGTTACTAGTTTTACTCCGTGTGTATATCCGCTTATACCTGTGGTGGCAGGGGCAATTGGCGGAGCAACTGACAACAGATTAAAAGGGTTTTTGTTTTCTCTTGTATATGTTTCGGGTATGTCTGTTACATATGCAGTGCTTGGATTAACAGCGTCGCTTGCCGGGAAAATGTTTGGATTTACTTCTCAAAGTCCGTGGATAAATATTTTAGTGGCGGCAATGCTAATACTCTTTGGATTGGCAATGCTTGATATAATTAAGCTGCCTCTTATAGGATTAAAAGAGTCCGGGGGAACTAAATATTCAGGGACATGGATGGGTATACTTTTGTTGGGGATAGTATCGGGTCTTGTAGCAGCGCCGTGTGCAACTCCGGTGCTGGGAAGTATTCTCACTCTTGTAGCTGTTAATGTCAAAAATATGATCTCAGGGGCAATTCTTCTGTTTATCTATGGCTTTGGTTTAGGTACATTGCTCATATTTGTAGGTACTTTTTCCGGATTGGCGTCTAATCTGCCAAAAAGCGGTCGATGGATGGATATTTTAAAAAAGATATTTGGTATAATGATTATTCTTGCCGGCCTGTATTTTCTTTTGTTCAAGGGCTTTCATCTGTTTTAATACTATAGAAATTTCCTTTTCCTATAGTATTGATTAGGGATAAAGCGAGTGTGCTTAGCCTGAGAAACAACCATTTAGGTTGTTTCTGGAACGAGTGTGCTCGAGCTGAAAAACGACACATTGGTGTCCTTTTTTTGGGCGCCCTCACACGAGCGGCTTCGCAAGGGAAAGAATCTGCTTTCCCTTATGGGGATGAAGGAACGAACGCATGCGTAAGCATGAAGCAGAGAGTAACTGAATGAGATACAGTGGAAAAAATACCTAAATGGTATTTTTGTAACGCCAGAGGGATGAGGGAGCGAACGCTGCTAAATGCAGGAGGAGAGAGCGACCGAATAAAAAGAGTTCTTGCTCAGGCTGAAAAACGACACATTGGTGTCCTTTTTCCGGGCGCCTTCGCACCCTATGGAAGTTACGCATGCTTTAGTATGCGCTAACTTAATTTTGGGATTGGAAAAGACCTGCAGTTGAAAACGGACAGTTAATTTATTATAAACTATGAAAGAGTTTAGTGGCGGAGTAGCTCAGGTGGTTAGAGCAGCGGAATCATAATCCGCGTGTCGGGGGTTCGAGTCCCTCCTCCGCTACCATTAAGATTATTTTATTGATGCAGTAATTATTTAAATACTATAGGAGTTTCCTTTTCCTATAGTATTGATTAGGGATAATAAGGGAAAGAATCTGCTTTCCCTTATGGGTGACAGTGGAAAAAATACCTAAATGGTATTTTTGTAACGCCAAAGGGGCATTAGCCCCTATGGAAGTTACGCATGCTTTAGCATGCGCTAACTTAAAGAGAACAAATGCGAAATTTTAAATTATTAATAGTGGTTTTGATTTTGTCAGCTATATCTTATGGCTGCAAGCAGGCGGGTCTTTCAGATTACAGTACGCCCGAAGGGACTTATAAGACTTATCTTAAACAGGCAAAGACTTTGAGAGTAGTTGCCGACCACCGCTATTACCGCCGGGCGATAAGATGTTTTACAGAAGAAAACCGTGACTGGTTTGAAGAAAAATATGATTCTATTTCATGTGACAAAGAGCCCGGTGTCTATGGCAATCTTTACAGGACAAAAAAGTATGCTTATGTCTTCGGCCGTTCGGTTGTTCCCGCCGGCCCTTCGCCTGAGAACGAAGAATACTCCGTTAATCGTATTTCTGACGATTCTGCGGCCATTACGATTTCCGGATATGAAAATGACGTTAATTTTGTAAAAGTTGGAGGTTCTTGGAAAATAACAGATTTGTTCGGAGTTAAAAAATCTTTAAAAGATTAAAAGCATCAGTATTATGCTTGTTTTCTCATGAATAGAGCGGTTCAAAAAGTCCTGCACTCCGCCGATTTTAACAGCCCACTCGTATTAGCGGTATCCGGCGGTAAAGACTCTGTTTCCATGCTTGACATGGTTATGAAATTTGCAAAAAAGTTCAAATTCCCTCCGGAAATAGTACATTTCAATCATGGTTTAAGAGAGGAAAGCAAAGAAGAAGAAGGGTTTATCAGGTCTCTTGGCGATAATTATAAAATTAAAGTTAAAATATTTAAATTAAATACTCTTGAATTTAAAAACCAAAATAAACTTTCAACCGAAGAGGCCGCGCGTCAACTCAGGTATCAGATGTTGGCGAACTATACCGCCGGTAAAGATAATCCAGGGTATATATATACCGGACATAACGCGGGGGATCAGGCAGAAACCCTGCTTTTTAGAGTTATTACCGGCACCGGCAGAACCGGTTTGACGGGGATAAGGGACAGCCTGACTCTTGATTCCGGATGGAAAGTTAAAAGGCCGTTGCTGGATATTACACCAGAAGAAATCAGCGACTATGCCGAATCCAATAACCTTAAATATGTTATTGATAAAAGTAACTTTGATGAATCAATTCCCAGGAATTATATAAGAAAAAGAATAGTGCCTCTCTTAAAAAACTTAAATCCGGCTGCGGAGAAGAATATTAAAAAACTTACAGACATATTGAAGTCAGAGGAAGATTTTTTAAGTGCAGAGTTCAAAAATAAATTCAAAGAGGCTAAAATAAGACGGGAAGGCGATAAAACATACATTGAATTAAATTCCATTATTAGTTATAATAAGTGGATACAAAGAAGATTGATACGTAAAGTGTCTCCGGTAGTTCTTGATTATGACCGTATAAATTCCATTGAAAAGTTAATAACCAAAGGGGGAGCTTCCCGGTATATTGATATAGGAGAAGGATGGAAAGCCCGGAAGGTTTACGGCCGGCTTGTTTTTGAAAAAAGTCTGCCTGAATTTAAGGATTTTTTTTACAAGCTGAAGCCGGGGAAGAAATTAGATATCAGTCCCGCCGGAATAATTTTAAAAGCTCTTGAAACAAGCCCCGAAAATATTGATTATACCGAGGAGAATACAGAATATTTTGATATGGGTCGGATAGATCCGGATAATATATGGGTCAGGTCCCGAAAAGACGGAGACAGAATGAGCCTGTTCGGGATGAAGGGCACAAAAAAAATAAAGGACATCTGTATTGATTTAAAACTTAATTTAGAAGAGAGAAATGATCTCTTAATAATAGGATCGGAAAATAAAATAATGTGGGCCGCGCCCTGCAGGCGTTCGGCAACGGCCCCTGTAGCTAAAAATACCGGGAGGATACTTAAAATAGTTTATGAAAGAGGATAATATAAGAAATGATATAAGTGAGAAGCTGATTACCAGGGAAGAGTTAAATTCTAAAGTTAAAGAACTTGCCGCCCGGATTAATAATGATTATAAAGGTAAAAAACCCGTAATGGTGTCAATTCTTAAAGGCAGTATAGTTTTTCTGTCCGAGCTTATGAAGCATATAACCATAGAGAGTTCTATAGATTTTATTGCGGTTTCTTCTTATCAGGGGGGCACTCAGTCTACTGGTATAGTTAAAATGATAATGGATTTAAGGGAGAGCATTGAAGGAAGGAATGTCCTGCTGGTTGAGGATATAGTTGATACTGGGCTGACCGTAGCTTACTTAAGGGATAATCTTAAAACTCGGCGGCCCGCAAGCTTAAAGCTTTGTACGCTTTTAAATAAACCGGCTAATATGGAAATAGATATAAAAATGGATTATTTAGGGTTCAAAATTCCGGATAAATTTGTTGTGGGTTACGGACTTGATTATCAGGAAAAGTACAGGAATTTACCTTTTATAGGAACTTTGAAGCCGGAAATATACAGGAAAAAAATTAAATGACAAAGCCGAAGAACAATAATAAAAACAAAATTTTTAAAAGTTTATCTTTTTGGGTATTTATATTTATTGGAGCCATACTCATATCTAATTATGTAAGCAACAGGGAAAAACCTAAGGAAATCACATACAGTGATTTTCGGATTAAACTTCAATCCGGAAGGGTTAGAAAAGCTAAAGTGGGCAATGAAAAAATATCCGGAACTTATACCGACGCAGCCGGCAATGCGGTTGAGTTTGAAACAATTACGGTCACGGATCCGGATCTTGTAAAAGAGTTACAGGAATCCGGCGTAGTTTACGAAGGAGAAATTTCAGAGGGTTGGTTAAAGATGCTGATATTTAACTTCGGCCCGATACTACTTTTTATCGTAATATGGTTTGTCATAATAAACCAGATGCGTTCCGGGGGTAAAAGCGCAATGAAATTCGGCAAGTCAAAGGCGAAACTTAACATAAAGTCAAAAGATAAGAAAGACATCACATTTAATGATGTTGCAGGGGTAGAGGAATCCAAGGAAGAACTTGAGGAAATTATAGAATTCTTAAGAAATCCAAAGAAATTTACCAAGCTCGGTGCCGAAATCCCTAAAGGTGTGCTTTTATACGGTGCGCCCGGTACTGGAAAGACACTTCTTGCAAAAGCCGTTGCCGGCGAAGCCGATGTGCCGTTTTTTTCTACTTCGGGCAGTGAGTTTGTGCAAATGTTTGTCGGGGTGGGAGCTTCAAGAATAAGAGACCTTTTTGACAAGGGAAGGAAAAACGCGCCGTGTCTTTTGTTTATTGACGAGTTGGATGCGGTAGGCCAAAAAAGGTTTTCCGGTGTGGGAGGTGGGAATGACGAGCGTGAGCAGACATTAAATCAGATGTTAACTGAACTTGACGGATTTGACGCTCGGGAAGGAGTTATCCTTATAGGGGCTACAAATAGACCGGATGTGCTTGATAAAGCGCTTCTGAGAAAAGGCAGATTTGACCGGTTGATATCGGTACTCAATCCGGATGTCGGGGAGAGAGAAGAGATACTTAAACTTCACGGCAAAAAGGTTAAACTTTCCGATGAGATTGATTTTGAACTGATTGCCCGCCGGACTCCGGGATTTGTGGGCAGCGACCTTGCCAATATAGTTAACGAGGGTGCTCTCTTGGCCGCCCGTGAAGGCAAGAAAAAAGTAAATATGCATCACATTGAAGAGGCTGTAGACAGAGTTATCGCCGGACCGGAAAAGAAAAGCAGGGTTATCTCCGATGAAGAGAAGAAAAAAATTGCCTACCATGAATCCGGACATACCCTGGTCGCATTAAATTTAAAGTATGCTGACCCTGTGCATAAAGTTTCTATATTATCTCGCGGACCTGCTCTTGGATATACGCTCCAACTGCCTCTGGAAGACCGGTATCTTACTTCCGAAGAAGAAATTCTTGATAAACTCAGTGTATTATTAGCCGGACGGGCAGCCGAAGAGCTTATATTTAATTCTAAAACTACCGGAGCTCAAAACGATCTCAGAAAATCCACTGAAATGGCCTATAAGCTTGTCACTGAATTCGGTATGAGCGCTGAACTCGGCCCTCTTGCTTTCCAAAGGGACAGGGAAAATATGTTTTTAGGCAAAGACCTTTCTCAGGGGAGAGAATATTCAGAAAAAACAGCTCAGCTTATTGATGAAGGGGTATTAAAAATAATTAAAAAAGCTCATAAAAAAGCCAGGGACGTACTTGAAAAAAACAGAGATGTGCTTATAAAACTTGCCGAGGAGCTGATAGTTAAAGAGATTATAGAGTCCGACGAAATTAAAAAAATTGTAGGTATAGATTATAAGACCCATAAGACGAAAAAAACCTTAAAATCCAAAGAGGGCAAAAAGAAAAAAGAGAACAAAGAAGATAAAGAAGCAAAAAAGAACAGAGAAACAAAAAAAATGGCGGAAAAAAAGAAAAAAGATGAAGAAAAACCAGATAAAAAAAGCAGTTAAAGTTTTTTTAGATGCTATAGGCGAAAATCCCGACCGTGAAGGACTTAAGGATACCCCTGATCGTGTGGCAAGGATGTGTGAAGAAATTTTTTCGTCGTATGAAAGTCAGCCGGTATCGCCGCCTGTTTATTTCAGGGCAGAAAAATATTCCGAGATCATACTTGTTAAAGATATAGATTTTCATTCGGTATGCGAACACCATCTTTTACCTTTTTACGGCAAGGCTCATGTTGCCTATATTCCGTCGGAAGGTAATGTCACGGGGCTTTCAAAAATAGCACGGCTTGTAGATTCGGTTTCAAATAGGTTGCAGCTTCAGGAAACTCTTACTGAGGTAGTGGCTGATTCTATGATGGAAAATCTAAATCCGCTGGGAGCTATGGTTGTAATTGAGGCTCAGCATCTTTGTATGATAATGAGAGGAATAAAAAAGCCCGGGTCAAAAGTCATAACCTCTGCGATGAGGGGGGTTTTTCTTAAAGATGCGCGCACCCGTGCGGAAGCGTTGTCGCTTATAAAGCAGGACTGATATAGAATAGTTTTATGAAAGCAGGTGATATCATCCCGACCGGTTGCGGAGTTATGGGGATACTCAATGTCACTCCTGATTCATTTTATGACGGTGGCAAATATAACGAGACTGACGCCGCAGTTAAAAGAGCGTTTAAAATGTGGGAAGACGGAGCTGATATTATAGATATTGGCGGTCAGTCGACCCGGCCGGGAAGTAAGCCTGTCAGTATAGAATGTGAAAGAGAAAGAGTAGTTCCGGTAATAAAAAAAATAAAAGGTTTGGGGAAAAAGATATTGATTTCATGTGATACCTCAAGGCCTGAAATTGCCCGCGAGGCGCTTGAAAGCGGCGCCGTTATGATAAATGATGTTACTGGGTTTGAAAACAAAAAAATGAGAGTTACAGCTGCAGAGCATAAGGCGTCAATAGTTATTATGCACATGCAGGGTGATCCTGAAACTATGCAGGATAAACCAGAATACAATGATGTTCTTAAAGAAGTTAAACATTTTTTATACAAACGCGCCGACCTTTGTATAAGAGAGGGAATTAAAAAAGAAAACATAGTTATAGATCCCGGTATAGGTTTCGGCAAGAGCAGGGAAGACAACCTTAAAATACTTGCAAATACAGAGTATTTTGCAAATGATTACCCTGTGCTGATAGGGGCTTCCCGTAAATCTTTTCTGAAAGATTTATTAGGGATTGAAGTTAAAGAGAGACTGGCCGGTTCACTGGCGGTTGCCGGGTATTGCTCGTTCCGCAGGGTAGGGATGGTCAGGGTGCACGATGTAAAGGAGACGGTTGAAACTATTTCTGTAACAGAGGAGTTAATTAAAAGAAAATTATGACTGAGATATTACAGTTGTTAAAAGTTGTATGGTCAAATTATATTAGGCATATACTGGATATACTTTTAAGTGCATTTATTTTATATAAACTTTTTAATCTTATCAGGGGGACCCGCTCGATTCAGGTCTTAAAAGGCATAATTTTACTTCTCATATCTACGGTTGTAGCCGACCTTCTGGGTTTTGTTCTCATAAGCTGGGTTTTAAAGTGGTTCTGGGTAGCCGGCGCAGTTGCTCTTGTAATTGTTTTTCAGCCCGAGCTTAGAAGTTTTCTGGCCCACCTGGGTTCCGGTAAGCTTACCCGGATAATAATGAAGGGTAAAGTTGAATTTATTGAAGAGGTCATAAAAAGCATAAAAGAAATATCCCGTAAAGGGCACGGAGCGCTGATAGTATTTGAGCAGGATACCGGCTTGAGAAACTATATTGAATCAGGCATTGGAATAAATGCGGAAGTTACGGCAGAACTTTTAGAGACCGTATTTACCCCCCGCACACCTTTGCACGACGGCGCTGTTATCCTTTCGGGGGACCGCATAGTCGCGGCAGGATGCATCCTGCCTTTAACCCATAACCCTTCTATGTCTAAGGTGATAGGAACCCGCCATCGCGCGGCGGTCGGGCTAAGCGAAGTTTCTGATGCTATTGTCTGTATAGTATCGGAGGAGACCGGAGAATATTCTCTTGCTCATGAGGGTTCGCTTAACAAGGGGATGGAGCTGGCCGATATCAAAAAGAAACTTCTTGATTATTACAGGGAGAGTGTCGCAGAGAAATCAATTAAATTGGGTGGTAAAGCTTGAAAGAATCGGATCGGTATATTTATTTTATGGCTGTAATTATAGCAACTATTTTATGGCTTTATGTCAAGTTTTTAGTCCAGTGATATTTTTAGTTCAATGATAAAGCTGGGAGTAAATATTGACCACATAGCTACGCTTCGTCAGGCTAGAAAGGAAGGGGTCCCGGATATCCTTAAAGCCGCTCTGGCGGCAAAAGAAGGCGGCGCCGACGGTTTGACCGTTCATCTTAGGCAGGACCGCCGTCATATACAGGACAGAGATGTTTTTAATTTAAAAGAAAACTCAGGGCTTCCTTTAAATCTTGAGATGGCCGCAGTTGACGAGATTATAAATATTGCCCTGGAGGTAAAACCTTCAAGCGTATGCATGGTCCCAGAAAAGAGAGAAGAGCTGACCACGGAAGGGGGGCTTGACGCCGCCGGGAATAAAGAAAAGATAAGAACGGCTGTCAATAAATTCAGGAAAGAGGATATTGAAGTTTCTCTCTTTATAGATCCCGACATTAAACAGATAAAGGCCGCCGCGGAAGTCGGCGCCGATACGGTAGAAATACATACCGGCGCGTATGCAAATGCCTTGCCTGATAAAAAAGAAGAGCATATTAAAATTATTGCCCGTAGCGCCGAGGCCGCCCTTAAAGAAGGGCTTAAAGTAAATGCAGGGCACGGGCTTGACTACAGCAATGTCTCGGCGGTAAAAGAGACGGATGTTTTCAGCGAATTTAATATAGGTTATTCCATTATCTGCCGCGGTGTATTTACCGGGCTTGAAGTTGCCGTTCGTGATATGAAAATTCTTTTAGGTTAATGGAAATTACAGCAGGTAATTGCAGATGAAAAAGGGATTAATATTTTTAATAGTTGTTTCCGCGCTTTTTTGGGGTATATATTATACAGGTAATATAGAGGATAAAGCAGAAAATTTCGCAAAAGACTCGGCGGAAAAATTAAAAGCTCCGACTGAAAAAGCAAGCCGGGCAGTTCACCGGGCCAATCTTAATATATTAGAGACTTCCATAGAAATATTTAAACAGAGCAAAGGACGGGCTCCTTTAACTCTTAAAGAACTTGTAGAAAAGGGATATCTTTCTAAAATACCGAATTCAGGTTCAGTCGGATGGGAGTATGATCCTGCTTCCGGTCGGATAAGATGAATCTTCTTGAGATCGGGATAGATATAGTCAGTGTTGACCGGGTTAAAAAGCTGGTCGGAAAAAACAAAGGATTTGAAGAACGCATACTTTCTAAAAGGGAGTTAAAATATTGCCGGCGTAAAAAGAATTATATTGAACATATAGCCGGCCGGTTTGCCGCAAAAGAAGCTGTCTATAAAGCAGTTAATAAATTTGTGGGGCCGACAGCGTTAAAAGATATAGAGATAATAAGCGACGGCAAATCTCCCGAAAAAACTCCCGAAGTGTCAGACAGCTGTTTGTTAGGGAGGAGTCTTAAAAAGAAGGGTTTCGGCTGCAGGGTAAGCATATCCCATAACCGCAGTCAGGCAGTAGCTAACGCTGCTTTGTTTAAGAAGGACAATGAAAGTAATAACAGCTAAAGAGATGGTCTGGATAGATCGCAAATCGGCGGTTTCCGCCGAAGTGTTGATGGAACGCGCAGGCAGAAGTCTGGCTGATTTTATCTCTGGCTATATGCCCGGATTTCCCGTAGTTTTTATCTGCGGCAAGGGCAATAACGGCGGCGACGGATTTGTTGCGGCCCGTTATCTTTCTCAAAGTAACCGGCAGGTTGCGGTATATACAACAGCTGAAAAAAAAGAGATTAAGGGGCTTGCTTTGAAACAGCTTAAAAGATTAAATCTGCCTGTCCGGAAGCTGGATATAAAAGAACTGCCGTATATGTTCCGGAGGAATGTAATTACGGTAGATTGTATTTTAGGCACCGGGTTTAAACCGCCGCTGAAACAATCTATTCAAAATATTCTTGAAATAATAAATAAAAATAGTAAAATAACTTTATCGTGTGATATTCCGACAGGGGTAAGCGGGGATACCGGTGAAGCCGATAAGTTTGCCGTAGATGCCGATATAACAGTTACTTTTGAATATCCTAAAGTCGGGCATATTAAGGGGGAAGGTGAAGTCTTGACCGGATCGCTTGAAGTTGTAAATATAGGAACGGGAATTTTCCCGGATAAATCGACGGATAATTTTTGTCCGGATACGGGCAGAAAATATTTAGAAATTATTGCCGGACAGGATATACGCGGATACTTTAAAAGGCGTCCGAAAAAGAGCCACAAAAAAGATTACGGGCATATAGTGGTTGTAGGGGGGTCTCGCGGATTAACCGCAGCGCCGGTGATGGCAACTGCCGGAGCTTTGCGCGCCGGTGCGGGGCTTGTTACCTGCGTTGTTCCGGAAGGGGTAACCGGAAGGCTTAATAAGATGCCCCTAAGCGCAATGATTTTGCCCGTTGAAGAAACTGCTGACGGAACCCTAAAAGCATCCGCGGCAGGCAGGATTATAGATTTTATAAAAAGAAAAAATATAGATGCTTTAGTGATAGGGCCCGGGCTGGGGGTGAATGACGATACGGCGGAAGTTGTTGAAATACTTTTAAGGGATACAGAATGTCCTGTTCTTGTTGATGCGGACGGGTTAAATTGCCTGTCGGGTGATTTAAAAATTATTAAAAAGAGAACCGCGCCGACAGTGCTTACTCCGCACCCCGGCGAGATGTCAAGGTTGACGAAAAAAAGAACTGCTGATATTCAAAGTAATCGCATGTCTGCGGCAAAAGATTTAGCGGCAGAGCTTGACTGCACGGTTATTCTTAAGGGATACAGGACAGTAGTTTCTGACGGTAAAAGAACAGTTTTAAATGTAACGGGTAACCCGGCAATGGCAGTCGGCGGCGCCGGAGATATTCTTTCCGGGATAGCCGGAGCTCTTATCGGGCAAGGGTTCGGGCAAGGTTTCGGACAGGAAGCCGGGCAGAATTTAGATGAATTTGAAAGCGCAAAAACTGCTGTATGGGTCCATGGAAGGGCCGCAGATATAGCAGCTTGGAAATACGGAGAGAGATACCTCAATCCGGAAGAAATAGTAAAAGAGTTAAATAGAGTGTAACGTATAAGGAGGAAATGTTCATGTTAAGTGTACTTTTTGGTTTAATTGGAATCGTAGTAGGTGTATTGTGGCTGATAGGAGTAGGTGTCGGAAGCGCATGGAATGAGTTTTTGATGGTGCTTCAGGGTTCTTTGCCGCCTTTCTTTATTCTTGTAGGTCTTGTAGCTCTGGCTGCGGGAATATCAAGCATAAAAGACAAAGCGTCTGCAAAGAAAGAAGAAGAAAAGCTTGAGGAAAACAGCCAGGAAAAATCTTCAGAAGCAACAACAGAAGAAAAAGCTTCGGAATAATTTTTCCAAAGATATACCCGTTATGTTGACGGGTATATTTATAATTTTATATAGGAAGTGAGCATGTTAAAAACCTGTGGAAAACTATACAGGTTGTGGAAAACTTGGTAGTAACTACTTATTCAGCTGAAGAAACTTTAGAATTTGGAGCAAAACTGGCCGGCCGCATCACCGCAGGAGATAATTTATTTCTTTCGGGTGAATTAGGAGCCGGAAAGACTACTATGCTTCAGGGTCTGGGCAGAGGACTGGGTATAGAGGGAAATATTATAAGTCCGACTTTTCAGCTGGTAAGGAAATATTATCTTAAAGACGGCCGGGAATTTGCCCATATAGATCTTTACCGCCTGGATACTGTTGAAGATATATTAAGGATAGGGTGGAGGGATATAACCGAAAGCAGCCGGATAGTTGCTGTGGAGTGGGCGGATAAGGCAAAAGAAATTTGGCCGGATAAAGGTCAGAGTAGTCAGGGTAAAAGTTATATAATCAATATGTCTGTAGCCGGGAAAAAAACAAGAAAGATAGAATTAACAGAGCTCCTATAATTATGTTCCTTGCGATAGATACTACAACAGAAATATTTACCGTTGCTTTGGGCAGCGCTGAAAAAGTATATGCTTCAAAAGTAATTAAAGGGAAAAAACATTCAGACCGCCTTATCCCATCTATTGAAGAAGTTATTCAAAAAAGTTCAACATCTTTTTATGATGTTAAGGCAATCGGCGTTTGCGCCGGCCCGGGGTCTTTTACCGGGATACGAATAGGATTAAGTTGTGCGCTGACGATGGCCCAGGTACTTAATATTCCTGTCTATTCTTTATCTCTTTTAGATATTGCCGGGCGCAGCGTTAGATGTCCGGCGATAAAGGCATTTGGAAAAAAATATTATTTTGCGGAATATGAAAAATCCGGGAATCGCAAAGAAGAGATAAGGATTATTGAAGAACAAGAGTTAATAAAGATGGAGGGGGTTCAGGCTAAAGTTGACCCTGTGCAGCTTTTAAAAGAAACGGCCGTATTTTTTAAAAGCAAAAAGAAAGGCAAATGGACGGATATTGAACCGTTATACTTAATGGAGACAAAATACAGAGCTAAAAATGCAAAACATTGAAAGTTTACAGATTCAAAGACGAGAAGTTTCCGAAAACATAAGAAGGGTTACTAAAGAGATTATTATGATGGAAGAGGTCTTAAAAGAGACCGATGATAACATTATGGGCCTGGAATTTCAGCTTGTATCCAAGGAGTCCGACCGGTGGAACGATATTGTAAATAAAGCAAGAAAATTCAGGGAAAGAATAGCTCATCTTAAATCGGAACGCCGGCGGTTTATCCGGATGGAACAGTCCTATGAAAATCAGATTAAAGAGCTCCAAAAAGAAGCAGAAATTCAAAACAGGGAGCAGGAAAACATTAAAGAGTTGGAAACAAAAAAGGAAGAACTTGCTATAGAACTTCAGAAGATGAGCGAGGAAAGGGAGAAGACCGAAGGGGTTCTTAAAAAGTTAAATCAGGAAAGAAAAGAACGGGAAGAAAAAATTCAACAGGCAGCCATAGAAGAGGAGAAAAAAGTTTCCTCTAAAGAGTCAGCCGGCCCGGAAAAATCGGTTTCCCGGGAAATAGAAGACGTTCTGGCCGGTGATATAGAAGAAACTCAACCGGAGCAAACAATTGAAAATGAGCCTGCGCCCGAGCCTGAGCCTGAAAAGAAAGAAGAAACGCCCCGCCGTAAATTAAAGACTTTAAAAGATTTGGCAAAAATGTATAAGACCATTGATAAAAAAGAAAAGGAGACTCAAGAAAGTGAAGAGGATATAACTTTTCCGCCACCCAAACCGTTGGATAAACTTAAGTTTTCAATAAGCGAATTCAGCGCACCGGACTTAAAAGAAGTAATTGATATAGAGACTTTCTCCTTTCCCCGTCCATGGCGGCGTTATATGTTTTATAAAGAGATGGAAATACCTGTATCCAGGCATTATGTGCTTAAAGCCAATGACGGCATATCCAGGTTTGTCATAGCTTACTGTGTTTACTGGGTTACAAATAAGAAGATGAATATTAAAAATTTTGCAAGTCACCCTTCATACAGACTACAGGGGGTAGGAACAAAATTTTTAAAAGCAATGATAAATAAAGCAAAAGGGTCGGGAGCCGTAAAGGCAAATGTAATTGTCCGGGAATCCAACACGGCTGCGTTGGAACTCGTTAAAAAACTGGATTTCAGACAGGGGGAAAAGAAAAAGGAATATTTCGGGTTTACAAAAGAAGACGGAATAGTTATGGAAAGAGAAATATAATAATGACAGAAAAAAAACTTAAGTTTGCGTTACCTAAGGGCAGTCTACAAAAATCTACAATAGATATTTTTGCAAAGGCGGGAATTAGAATATCTATAGATGAGGAACGTTCGTATTATCCCTCGTCGGATGATTCAGACCTGGAACTTATGCTTATAAGGCCCCAGGAGATGCCGCGGTATATTGAGGACGGTGTTTTTGACGGAGGGCTTTGCGGCAGAGACTGGCTGATGGAAAACGGTGCCGACCTTGAAGAAGTTACGGAACTTGTATACGCTAAAAGCGGATTCCGGCCGGTTCGGTGGGTGCTGGCCGTTCCGGAAAATTCAGATATAAATTCAGTTGAGGATCTTGAAGGTAAAAAAGTTGCCACAGAGTTAGTTAATTATGTGACAAATTATCTTAAATCAAAAGATATCAATTGTGATGTAGAGTTTTCATGGGGAGCTACCGAGGTAAAGCCCGGGGTGCTTTGTGACGCAATAGTTGAGTTAACAGAAACCGGAACTTCTTTAAAGGCAAACAAACTGAGAATAGTTAAAGAGCTTTTGACTTCCTCAACCCTTTTGATTGCAAATAAGGATTCCTATCGGGATCCCTGGAAGAAGAAAAAACTTGAAAATATAGCGCTTCTTCTGAATTCTGCTGTTGCTGCCGAATCAGTGGTGGGGTTAAAGATGAATATTGGTACTAGTAAAATAGATAAAGTTTTGGAAATTCTTCCGTCCGGCAAAAATCCAACTATATCCTCTCTGACCCGGGAAGGCTGGTCGGCGCTTGAAGTAGTAATTGCTGAACAGCAGGTAAAAGAAATACTTCCTAAACTCAGCCGTATAGGCGCAACGGATATAATAGAATATCCGTTAAACAAAATAGTTTATTAGTATGAAAATACGATTAAACAAAAGAGGTTATTAATATGAGAGTCAGATTTGCCCCTTCTCCTACAGGCTATCTTCATATAGGCGGAGTGCGTACAGCTTTATATAACTATCTTTTCAGCCACCATTCCGGGGGCAAGTTTATATTACGAATTGAAGATACCGATTTAAAACGTTCCGAAGATGAATATACAAAAATTATTTTAGACGGATTGAAGTGGCTGGGTCTGGACTGGGACGAAGGGCCGTATTTCCAGAGTAAACGAATGGCTCTTTATAAAGAAGCGCTTAATTACCTTATAGAAAAAGACCGGGTTTATAAGTGTTACTGCACACCGGATGAATTAAGTCAAAGAAGAGAAGAAGCCCGCAAGCAGGGGTGCCCTCCCGGTTATGACGGCCGATGCCGTAAGCTTGATGAAAACAAAATTAAAGAATACAAAAATTCCGGGCGGAACTATGTATACAGGATTAAAACTCCGGATAAAGGCGCGGTATCATTTAAAGATATTGTAAAAGGGAAAATTGAGATAGATACCGGCATATTAAGCGATTTTGTGCTCTTTAAGTCCGACGGTATGCCTACATACAATTTTGCCTGCGCTGTTGATGATTCTAACCTGGAGATTACCCATATTATAAGGGGAGACGATCATGTTTCCAATACGCATAAACAGATACTTTTATACAGGGCACTGGATAAAGAGATACCGGAATTTGCTCATCTTCCTCAGGTGCACGGGACAGACGGCAAACGTTTATCTAAGAGAACCGGAGCTGTTTCTCTTGACGAATACAGGGAAAAAGGATATCTTCCCGAGGCCCTGAGAAATTATCTTGTTTTGCTGGGGTGGTCAACGAAAGACTCTCAGCAGATATTTAAATGGGAAGAGCTTAAAAATAAGTTTAAGCTAACCCGATGCGGTAAATCCGCAGGAGTCTTTGACTTAGAAAAACTTAACTGGATGAACGGCAAATATATCCGCAGTCTTTCTTCTGCAGAGATTGCCCAAAGGGCTGCCGGATGGTTAAAAAAAGAAGGGCTCATAGAAGATAAATCCAGAATACCCGATAAAGTTATTGAGGCAATTGAAGTTGAGAAAGATAAGATTAAATTGCTTTCTGAAATTCCGGAGCTGGTTGATTATATGATAAAAGATAATATAATATACCAGGAAAAAGCAGTTAAAAAACGCCTTAAAAAAGAAGGGGTAAGAGATATTCTTAAAAAGGTAATTGATATAATTGAGAATATTGGCGATTTTAACGAAGAGAATCTTGAAAAAGCAATAAGGGCAATGTGTGAAGAGACTCATTTAGGCGCCGGGAAGATATTTCACCCGGTCAGAGTAGCGGTTTCGGGACGTATGAAAGGTCCTGGGGTTTTTGAGCTTTTAAGGGTAATAGGCAAACAAAAAACCATAGAAAGATTACAATACGCTCTCGATAAATATGTTGATTAATAGTTTATTTAGGAGGTTTAATAATGAATGAAAATATAGATAACAAGCAGGTGGATGAAAATTTTTTTAATATAGTTATATCGCTTTCTCAGTCCGCTTTAGTGGGGATGGGCAAGATAAGCAATCCGCAGACAGGCAAAGTTGAAAAGAATATGGATCTGGTAAGAGTAAATATAGATATACTCCAGATGCTTAAAGAAAAGACAAAGGGGAACCTTGCTAAGAAAGAAAAAGAGATTTTAACAGACACTTTAACCAATCTGCAGCTCACCTTTGTAGATGAACAGAAAAAAGATTCTAATGAATCCAATAAAAAAGAAGAGAATAAGGATTTGAAAGAAACTAAAAAACCCACTAAAAAAGAAGATAGTAAAGATTCAAAAAAATCAGGAAAAAAAGATAAATAAATTTAATTGCCGGGTCGTCTAATGGCAGGACGGCGGCTTCTGGAGCCGTTTGTGGGGGTTCGAGTCCTCCCCCGGCAGCCACTTTATATAATATAGAGGAAGGGAAGAGGGTTTTTGGGTTTTTTTTAAATTTTAGGTGGCCTACTTTTGTATTATAACCAATATTCACATCGTATTAGGTTTTAAGTACCTTAGTTTATTTTATAGAAGAGAGTATCTTCTTTATGGATTACAGAGAGTATTCTCATCGAGGTAAGTTCTGATAATATATTTTTTACTTCTTTTAAAGGAACGCTGGTTTTGTTAGATATATTTTGCGCAGAAAATTTGTTAACTCCGGAGGAGTTTTTAGAGAAGTTTTTATATATACAGGACAGGATTAATATTATGTGCCGTTCTCTGTCTGTAATGTTGTTGTTTTTAAGTTTTTCCTTTCTTTCAATAGATTTATAATTTTGTATCGCAAAAGATATTTCTGTCCCGGCCAGTATAATCAGCCAACTTATATATATCCAGATAAAGGCAAGTACAATTTGGGAAAATCCGCCATATATAATATTAATTTTAGCTATGCTCCGGGACCAATAAATATAAGTTCTTTGAGCCAGATGCCAGAGAATTGTAGTTGACGCTGCGCCCGAAGCCGCTGCTTTAAGCTTCACTTTTACATTAGGAAAATAAAGATATATAAGGGTAAAGCCTGTGAAAGTTATTATATACGGCAGTATATTCCAGCTGAAGGGAATTGTTTTTTTTATAAAAGAAAGAGCCGCCGAAAGGCCTACGGTGGCAATTAGCGGAATTATAAATATTCCCAGGAGATAATAAGTCAGCTTTTTGAAAAGATGTCTTTTTTCCTGTATATTCCATATGTCGCCAAAAGATTTTTCTATATTATTTAAAAGGACAACAGAGGTTAAAAAGAGAGTAAGAGCGCCGAAGATACCTAAAGCGCTTACGTCGGTAGAATTAACATAGCTGATTACTGTTTCGGTAACTTCGGGATTAAGAAGAATCTTGTTTAAAAGAGAGGCCGCATATATATTCTGGACTCCGGAGCGTTTTAATACAGCAAATACCACAGCAGAGAGCGGCACCAAGGCCAAAAGTGTGTAATAGGTAAGAGATGATGCCCGCACCACACAACGGTCATTAAAAAAATCCCGTACGATTATCATGCTGATTTTAACAATTCTGACAAGCCGGGATTTTAAGGGGGGCAGATCCTCCTCATTTAATTTTTGTATCTTGTCCGATAAAAAAAATGTTAATTGTTTGAACATAAATAAATGATAACTTTTTAAGAGTTTTACTTCAAATCAAGGATTTATATATTTTGTTTTTTTAAATTATTTTAGTAGTATTAGAGTAAACTTTAAAATAAAAAACAATTTATGAATAAGAGAATCTTAACAAAAAAACTTAATCTGACCAATATCTTTGCAATAGCTTCCGGAGCCATGATAAGCTCGGGGCTCTTTATACTTCCGGGGCTGGCATTTGCCAAGTCCGGCCCGGCGGTGGTTCTTGCTTATTTTATAGCCGCTGTACTTGTAATTCCAGCGGTCTTAAGTATAGCGGAACTGGTTACCGCCATGCCTAAAGCAGGAGGGGATTATTTCTTTATGGAAAGAAGTTTCGGCCCGGCGGTAGGAACTATAGGGGGATTGTCTTCTTGGTTTGCGCTTAGTTTTAAAAGCGCTTTTGCCCTTACCGGAATGAGTTTTTTCTCTCATCTCATTTTTCCTGATATTTCAATTTTCTATATAAAGCTTATAGCCGCCGGTTTATGTGTTTTCTTTACCCTCTTAAATATTTTCAGTGTTAAGGCTGCCGGCCGTTTTCAGGTTATTCTTGTGTTCTCGCTCCTCTCTCTTTTGTTTTTATATATCATGAAAGGTTTTGCTTATGTTGATGTACAGAGGTTTCAGCCGTTTGCTCCCCATGGTTTAAATGCCGTTTTTATGACCGCAGGGCTCATATTTATATCATTCAGCGGTCTGACAAAAATTGCCGCCCTCGCCGAAGAAGCGGAAAATCCGGGAAGAAATATTCCAATGGGAATGTTTCTGTCGCTGGGTATAATAGGAGCCTTTTATATACTGACAGTATTTGTAACCGTAGGTGTTTTAGACGCGTCTGTTTTATCCGGGTCTGAGACCCCTATCTCTTTGGGGGCGGAAGTTATTATGGGCACTCCGGGAATCATACTCCTTTCTGTAGCAGCTCTTTTTGCATTTATTAGCACCGCAAATGCCGGCATAATGTCTGCTTCCAGGCAGCCCATGGCGCTAAGCCGGGACAAATTGCTCCCCAGGTTTTTTTCTAAAGTAAATAAGAGATTTAACACTCCGCACTACGGAATAATTTTTACAGGCATATTTATGGTAATGGTGGTATTGTTCTTAAACCTTGAGGGGCTGGTGAAAGCTGCATCCACGCTGACGATACTTATCTTTATGCTGGCAAATGTGGCGGTAATAAGTATGAGGGAGGGCAGGATATTGAATTATCAGCCTAAGTTTAAAACTCCGCTCTATCCATGGACCCAGATATTTGGGATAATAGGGAGCATAGTTATACTTATTTATGTGGGGCAAGCGGCTTTGCTGACTATAGGGTCGGTTGTCGTTATAGGCATTGCTGTATATTTTTTATACGGCAGGAAGAGATATGAGAAAGAATTTGCCCTTATTCATCTCGTTGAGCGCATAATGGATAAAAGTTTTTCTAAAAATATTCTGGAATCGGAGTTAAAAGATATTATAAGAGAAAGAGATGATATTACAAGAGACCGGTTTGATAAGATAATTGAAAGCAGCACAATAATTGATATAAAGGAAAGACTTAATTTAGAAGAGTTTCTGTCCCGAATGGCCGATATTATATCTAAAGAGATGGATATTGAAAGGCAGAAGGCGTATGACGCCCTCCATGCCCGGGAGAAAGATACAAGCACAGCCATTTCCCCGTTTGTTGCTATTCCCCATATAGTTATAGACGGCAAAGAAAGATTTGAAATATTTATGGCCAGGGCAAAGAAAGGCATTGAATTTACTGACCAGGATAACATAAAAGCAGTATTTATATTAATAGGCACCCCGGACGAGAGAAATTTTCATCTGAAAGCTCTTTCGGCAATAGCCCAGATAGTTCAGGCGGAAAATTTCAGGGATATATGGATGAATGCTTTGAGAGAAAACAATCTGAGAGATATCATACTTTTAGGCAAGAGGGCGAGGCACAATTGAATTTCTGCTCTCTTTTTTATATAATCAATACTTAAATATTTTAATTATAAATAACAGTTATGAAATCACTTAAATTTGTCATATTAGCGGGGGGCCGCGGTGTTAGGATGAAATCGGATTTACCTAAACCTTTAAAGAAGTTAAAAGGAAAAACTATGCTTAAAAGAGTTGTAGGTGCCGCCGCCGATTTTTTTTCGGAGAGGGTTCCGGACAGCATTCAGGACAATATTATTGTCGTTGAATCCGACGACAGAGTTAAGAAAGCCGCCGAAGAACTCGGATGCATAACAGCCCGGCAGGAAAACCCGCTCGGGACGGCCGATGCATTAATAAAAGCGCTTCCTTTTGCGGAAGACGCAGATGATATTATCGTTGCCTGCGCAGATGTGCCTCTAATAAAAGGGCAGACATTTAAAGAACTTTACCGGATCCATAAAGCAGATAAAAATTATATTACTCTCATAGTTTCAAAGGTTGATGACCCAAAGGGGTACGGCCGGGTTATAATCAAGGGGGGCGAAGTTGCAGAGATTGTAGAAGAAAAAGAAGCTTCGCATAAAGAACAGCAAATAGATATAATAAACGGCGGGATATACTGTATAAAAGCCAAAGGCCTGAAAGAGTATCTGCAAAAGATAAAAAGGTCTCCGGTTAAAGGTGAGTTTTATCTTACGGATTTAGTTAAAATAACCGCCGGTGACGGCAGAAGGAACGGTATTATAAAAACCGGCGAAAGAGAGATTAAAGGTATAAACCGGCCCGAGCAGTTAAAGGCTGCCGAAGAATTTATTTAAAACGAGGGATTAAATGAACAACAAAATGAAAATATTTTCAGGGACCTCAAATTTAAAACTTTCAAAGATGATTTGCAGTTATCTGGGGGTTGAGCTCAGCAAATCAAAAGTAAGCAGTTTTTCGGACGGTGAATGCCGGATAAAGATACTTGAAAACGCCAGGGGAACCGATGTATTTATAATCCAGTCCACGGCGCCTCCTGTAAATCATAATATTATGGAGCTTCTTATTATGATAGATGCCTTAAAGCGCGCTTCGGCAAAAAGGATAACAGCGGTGATACCATATTACGGTTATGCCAGGCAGGACAGAAAAGACAGCCCCCGGGTGCCGATTACAGCAAAGCTGGTGGCTAATGTGCTTCAGGTGGCCGGAGAAGACAGGATACTTTCGGTTGATATACAATCCCAGCTGATTCAGGGATTTTTTGATTGTCCGCTGGATAATATTCTTGCATTGCCTGTTGTTATAGAATATCTTGAGAAAAATAAGATTAAAGATTTAACGGTGGTTGCGCCCGATACAGGCGGAGTGGAAAGAGCCCGGGAGCTTGCAAAGAGAATAGATGCCGATATTGTTGTAATAGACAAAAGGCGTCCCGAACCCAATGTAGCAAAGATATATAATGTAATCGGGGATGTTAAGGGCAAAAATGCTGTTATAGTTGACGATATGGTTGATACGGCAGGTACTCTTGCCGAGATATCGCAAGCTCTTATGGAAAACGGGGCAAAAGGGGTTTACGGATTATGCACCCACGGAGTTCTTTCCGGTGACGCCGTAGAAAAAATCAGGAAGAGTTCCATTAAAGAGTTGATAACTACAGATACCATCCCGATGGATGATAATAAAAATAAAGTTAATAAAATTAAAGTTCTGTCTATTGCGGAGCTTCTCGGAGAAGCAATAAAAAGAATTCATGAAGAGACTTCTGTAAGTGATTTGTTTGTATAGAAAATTTAAGAAATAGAAAAGAGAGGAAATAATGGTTGATGAAGTAAAATTAGATGTACAGGAAAGAAAAGTATTTAAAAGAAGCCGTGTAAACGAACTCAGAGGGCAGGGAAGTATTCCCGCTGTTCTTTACGGTCCGGATATAGAAAATGTTTCTATATTCATAGATGAAAAGGAATTCAAAGAGGCTATATATACCGAACACGGCGAGAATGTTTTAATAAAAATAAAGGTAGGTAAATCAAAACCGGTCACCTCTATTATTAAAGAGATACAGGTTAATCCGGTATCAATGAAAATTATCCATGTCGACTTTGCTCAAATAAGTCTTACCGAAAAAATTGAAGTTAATGTACCTGTAGAAATTGAAGGTAAGGCTCCGGGAGTAGAAACTGAAGGCGGTGTTATTGACCAAATAGTAAGAGAAGTCAGGGTAAGCTGTCTTCCGACTAAGATACCGAATAAATTTATAATTGATGTTTCCGAGCTCAATCTTGGTGAAAGTATTACAATAGCCGGGATTAAGACAGTTGAAGGCGTTGAAATTCTTAAAGACGATGAAAGACTTGTTGTTCATGTGGTTGAGCCTACAGAAATTGAAGAGCCCGAAGAAGGCGAGGAAGAAATAGCCGAGCCCGAAGTTATAGGAGCAGAGAAACCTGAGGCAGCCGCAGAAGAAGCCGCCGAGCCTTCTAAGGAAGAGCCGGCAAAAGCGCCCGAAGATAAGGAAACCAAATCCGACGAATAAAGAGCAAAATTTTATTTGGGTAAAAAAATAATTATAGGGCTGGGAAACCCCGGATTAAAATACAGAAAGACCAGGCATAATGCCGGCTTTTTGCTGGCTGACGCTTTAGCCGGCAGTTTTAAAAAAGATAAAAACTGCGCGGCGCTTGTTTCGGAGGACGAAAACTATATTGTAGCTAAACCCGAGACATATATGAATAAAAGCGGACTGGCTGTAAAAAAGATAGTTAAAAAGTATAATGCCGATATAAAAGATATACTTATTGCGTATGACGACTTTAATCTTTCGCGGGGAAAATTAAGAATAAGACCCGGAGGTTCGGCCGGAGGTCATAACGGGCTTCAGTCCGTGATTGATACTTTAGACACAAAGAGAATTCCGCGTTTGAGATTAGGTATAGGTGGTATAGCTCTCAGGAATAAGATAGAATATGTACTTGAGCGGTTTGGTAACCGCGAGTTTAAAGAGATAAAGGATATGATTATTGAAGCAAAACGGTTAATTTATTATTATGTAAAGTACGGCATCGCCGATACTATGAACAAATATAATTAAATATGGGAAAATTTCAAGATAAAATAAAAGGTCAGTTTTTTACAGGTATAATTGTTCTAATGCCGTTAGGGCTTACGGCATGGATAGTATGGGTTCTTTTCAGAGTTATAGGGAAAAGGTTTTTGCCGCTTTTTGAAAATTATCAAGCCCTTGCGGACTTACCGCTTGCCGCGCGGATGACAATAAGCGCTTTTCTAACGGTTATTGTTATCTGGGCTATAGGCTTTCTGGCAAGAAATTTTATAGGGAAAGGTCTTCTTCACTGGCTTGAAAAGTTATTGTTAAAGACGCCCGTGGTATCTAAAATTTATAAAACTATAAGGCAGTTGACGGATTCCATGTTTGTCAACAAACAGGCTTTTAAGGAAGTGGCTTTGATTGAGTATCCCCGCCGTGGATTATATACGGTAGTGTTTGTAACTAATGCAGACATAGAAGATAAAAAAGGCAAAGATTTAACGGCTGTATTTATTCCTTCAACCCCTAACCCGACGACAGGTTACTGCATATTACTTCCGACAGAAGATGTTAAAAAACTTTCAATAAGTGTAAATCAGGCAATGGAATTTATATTTTCAGGCGGGATACTGGTTCCCGGAGATATGGAATTTCCTGATTTTGAAAAAAAGTAAGTTAAGGAACAAAGGAGGATTACATGTTTAGCGGATTTGTAGGAGATTACAGTTCACTTTGGATAGCGGCCGGGTGCGGTGTGCTTGGACTTTTGTTCGTATGGATGACTTCACGGGCAGTTATGAAAAACGACCCCGGAGATCAGAAAGTCAGGACTATATCCCGTAAGATACAAAAGGGAGCCATGACTTTTTTAAAGAGAGAATACAGCTGGATACTTGTATTTGTATTAACTCTGGCTGTTATAATATTTTTTACGATTGCAAAGGCTACGGCTTTTGCTTTTATTATAGGAGCCGGCTGTTCAATTCTTGCCGGTTATATTGGGATGAGGGTAGCAACTTCCGCAAACGGCAGAACAGCGACGGCTGCTTCAAAGAGTATATCAAAAGCTCTCGGAGTTGCTTTTCAGGGCGGCGCCGTTATGGGCGTTAGCGTAGTAGGTCTCGGACTTTTAGGGCTTGCGCTGGTATATATATTATTAATAAGTATGGGTTTAAAAGAGATGCTTTTGTTTGCTTCTATTGAAAAAGCCACATCTCTTATAATAGGTTTTAGTATGGGCGCGTCATCAGTAGCCCTCTTTGGCAGGGTCGGCGGAGGAATCTATACTAAAGCCGCCGATGTAGGGGCCGACCTTGTAGGTAAGGTTGAAGCAGGTATCCCGGAAGACGATCCCAGGAACCCGGCGGTCATAGCCGATAACGTCGGAGATAATGTCGGCGATGTAGCCGGTATGGGCGCCGACCTTTATGAGTCTTATGTAGGCGCTATAATTTCAGCGATGGTAATTGCGGTAGCCGCAAACAATACTCAGGGTATAATGCTGGCTTTCTTAATCGCCGGATGGGGGATAATTGCGTCAATAATCGGTGTGTTTTTTGTAAAAGCAGGCAGAGCTCAGCCTCAAAAAGCTCTGAGAAACGGGATGATAGTTTCTTCGGTCGGATTGCTTGCGGGAACGTTTTTACTGGCCCGCTACTGGTATCCGACTTTTGATCCTTTCTGGTCGGTTCTTGTAGGGCTTGCAGCCGGTATAATAGTAGGTTATACGGCAGAATATTATACTTCCGGCAAAAAAGTTCAACAAATTGCCGAAGCCTCAAAGACCGGGCCTGCGACAAATATCATATCGGGAATGGCGATAGGAATGATGTCAACCGCCATACCTCTTGTTGCTATATCAGCGGCAATAGTCATTGCCTACAGCGTCAGCGGAGTATTCGGTGTATCACTTGCCGCTATAGGAATGCTTTCTATAACCGGCATGACGGTAGCTGTAGATGCATACGGCCCGATAGCCGATAATGCGGCGGGAATTGCCGAAATGGCAGAGATGGGGCAGGATGTCAGAGAGCGCGCCGAAGCGCTTGACGCGGTAGGAAATACCACCGCAGCGGTGGGAAAAGGGTTTGCCATAGGTTCAGCGGCGCTTACCGCCATGGCATTATTTGTTGCTTTCGCAGAGACGGCCAATATAAGCGTAATTGATATATTAAAACCGTCGGTTGTAGCGGGTATGTTTATAGGCGGAGTAGTTCCGTTTGTATTTGCGGCAGCTACTATGAGCGCGGTAGGCAAAGCCGCTTACCGGGTTGTAGAAGAAGTGCGCCGTCAGTTTAAGGAGATTACCGGACTTATGGAAGGTAATGCAGAGCCGGACTCGGAAAGATGTGTGGACATAACAACCCGAGGGGCTTTAAGAGAGATGGTCCTCCCCGGAGTGCTGGCTATTTTAATACCTATTCTTGTAGGGTCTCTGCTGGGGCTGACAGCTCTTGGAGGGTTCCTTGCCGGAAGCCTTATTTCCGGAGTTCCGCTGGCAATATTTCTCGCTAATTCAGGCGGTGCCTGGGATAACGCAAAAAAATGGGTTGAAGAAGGGAATTTAGGCGGAAAGAATTCCGATGTTCATAAAGCAACGGTGATAGGAGATACAGTCGGAGATCCGTTTAAAGATACCTCAGGGCCGTCGCTGAATATACTTCTTAAACTTATGGCCGTTGTTTCTCTTGTATTTGCCGGAGCCATAGGAAGCATACATTTTTATCTGGCAGGGCTTTTTTAATCCGGCCCCGCCCAAAAGATAAAATTGTTATACAGTTCTGTGGCAGGAAGCCGCGCGGATAAATGAACTGCGGGATTATAGGTTTGCCAAATGTAGGCAAGTCAGCTCTTTTTAATCTTTTAACGGAGAACAATGCCCGCAGTTCAAATTATCCTTATTGCACGGTTGAACCCAATACCGGTATAGCCTACCTGACAGACAAACGCCTCGATAAACTTAAAGAGGTATTTGATGTTCAAAAAATAGGATATCCTTATATGGATTTTATAGATGTAGCCGGGCTTCCCCCCGGAGCGTCTAAAGGAGAAGGCCTGGGAAATCAGTTTCTTTCAAATATAAGGGATGCTTACTGTCTTTTGCAGGTGGTAAGAGATTTCAACTCTCCCGATGTTTCCCGGTTCGAGCCGTCAAGCTCGACGCCAGTAAGAGACTTTGAGCTTGTGGATGCCGAACTTTTTCTGGCTGATCTTCAGATAGCCGAAAGAAGGATTGAAGATAATCATCAGTCGGATTATTGGAATAAAACCCGCAGCCGGCTTATGAGGCAGGAGCGCCCCGAACAGGACAGGGACGGAGTTTTGCTTACGGCAAAACCCATGATAGTTGTTGTCAATATTACCACCGGCAGCGAAAAACCCGAGTTTGACAGGGAGAAAGTTATCTATACCGACATAAAGTTTCTGGAGGAATTAAAGGCAATGGAACCTGCCGAAAGAGAGGAATTTAAAGATATGAACTCTTCATGGGAATCAGGTATAGATGAAATTATGTTTAAAGTTAAAGATATGCTTGATATGGTGACTTTTTTTACAGTTGAAGGCGGCAGGGAGGTTAAAGGGCATAATATCAAAAGAGGAAAAAGCGTATATGAGGCCGCCGGTAAAATTCACAGCGATATGCAAAAGAGTTTTGTGAAAGCGGAGGTCTATAATTACAAACAATTAAAAGAAGCAGGATATATGCCGCGTAAACTCAGGGAGTCCGGAAAAATCAGAATGGAGGGCCGAGACTACAAGGTTAAAGACGGAGATATAGTTAAAGTAATGTTCGGCTCGCCTTAATTTGTAAAGAAAACTTTAAAGATATATAATCAAAAAATGAATAAAAAAGATAATGCTATACTTTTAATATCGTGTCCGGACAGGCAGGGGCTTATAGCCGCTGTCTCTGAGTTTATACATAGTAATAATGGCAACATTGAAGATGCCGACCAGCATGTAGACCGCAGAAGTAATGTTTTTTTTATGAGGATAGAATGGGAACTCAATAATTTTAATATAGACCGTAATCAGATAGAGAAAGAGTTTTTGCCCATAGCTGAAAAGTTCAATATGAAATGGACTTTAAGTTTCAGTAAAGATAAAATAAAAACAGCGATTTTTGTTTCAAAATATCTTCACTGTCTATACGATATTCTTTACAAATACCGAGAGGGACAGCTTCATTTAGATATTTCTCTCATAATTTCCAATCATTCCGATGCGGCGGATATTGCAAAACAGTTTGGTATAAAATATGTAATAATTGAGAAAAACAAAGAAAATAAGATTAAGCAGGAAGAAAAAGAGATGGCCCTTTTAAAAAAACACGATATTGATACTGTTATACTTGCCCGGTATATGCAGATATTATCTAAAAAGTTTGTGGATAATTATAGGTTTAAAATTATTAATATACATCATTCTTTCCTGCCCGCATTTGTCGGCGCTAAACCTTACGAACAGGCTTTTACCCGGGGAGTAAAGATTATCGGGGCTACCGGCCATTACGTTACCGAAGAGCTTGACCGCGGCCCTATAATAGAGCAGGATGTAACAAGGGTAAGCCACAGGGATTCTGTTGAAGATCTTAAAAGAATTGGTGAAGAGTTAGAGAAATTTGTGCTCAGCAGGGCGGTAAGATGGCATGCCGGAAAAAAGATCCTTGTTTACAAAACCTCGGAGGGCAACAAAACAGTTGTATTTGATTAAGCAAAGTTAAGAGTATAGATGAAAAGCGGAATTAAAATAAAAGCGCATAAAGATATTACGAGGTTTGAAAAGATAGGAAATATTCCTGTTCCTGATGAGGTTGCGCTCTGCACAAAACAGCACATCGGAAAACCCTCAGAAATTATAGTTAAAAGGGGGGATATGGTTAAAAAAGGACAGCTTGTAGCCAGAGCGGCTAAAGGCTGTTCGGCAAATCTCCATTCTTCCATAGCCGGTAAAGTAAAAGCCATATCAAACTTGCCTTCAATAAGCGGGGGAACTACAAAATCAATAATAGTTAAAAAAGAAGGTAGTCAGGATACCGATTTTATGGAACCTTTAAGTGAGATAAATGCAGCCGCGGTAAGAGAAAGGGTAAAAGAAGCCGGTATAATAGGAATGGGAGGCGCAGGTTTTCCCACCCATATAAAACTTAATCCTCCGGGGGAAATAGATATTTCTATACTTAACGGGTGTGAATGCGAACCATTTTTGACATCAGACGAAAGGATGATGATAGAAAATGCCGAAGAAATAGTCGGGGGGTTTAGCTATATTATAAAAGCAACCGGAGCTGAAAAAGGAATTATAGGAATAGAAGACGATAAACCTGACGCCGCCGCCGCAATGAAAAGAGCGGCCGGGAAAATGGCCGGGAAAAATATAGAAGTGGTGATTCTTCCTAAAGTTTATCCTCAGGGTTACGAAAAGATGTTAATAACTGCAATTACCGGCAGGGAGGTGCCTTCTGGCGGACTTCCGCACGATGTAGGCGTTTCTGTACATAATGTCAGGACAAGTAAAGCGGTTTTTGACGCAGTTGCCTCTGGTAGACCTTCAATAGATACTATAGTAACTGTTTCGGGTGAAAGTATAATAAATAAATCCAATATCAGGGTTCCTATTGGTACTTCTGTTTCCAACCTTTTACAATACTATAATATTCAGTATTTAAGAGAAATATCACTGATATCCGGCGGGCCCATAATGGGGGAAGGGGTGGATTATTTAGATATGCCTGTAACAAAGACGACTACGGGCATATTGGCATTTAAATATAAAGTTGAAAACCAGATGAGATGTATAAGATGCGGAAAGTGTGTGGATGGCTGCCCCATGGGGCTTGTTCCACAGGAATTAAACAGGTTTTTTTCAGGCGGTGATTATGAAAAGATGGCGGATGCCGGGTTGGAAGAATGTATGGAGTGCGGCTGCTGCGCCTATATTTGTCCTTCAAAAATTCCGCTGGTTTATAATTTTATGGTAGCCAAGGCAGCCCGGTCAGGGGTGAAATAAGATAAAATATATATTATGAGACAGTTAGCATGAAAAATCTTACAATAAAAATGCTTTTAGTTCTTGGAGGGGTATCTGTTATATCAGCGGGATTTTTAGGTTATGTATATACGGCCACCTACGATCGCATAGAATTAAACAGGGAGAAAAGAGTAAAAGAAGCAATATACAAGGTTCTCCCGGAAATTGATGACTATGAAAAAATAAGCGCGGAACCTGATATTTTCAAGGGCACCGGCGGTGGCGTTAAATCCGGTTACGCAGTGTTGGCCGGCGGGATGGGGTTTCAGGGTGAAATAACTATGATGGTTGGCGTAAATGAGGAAGTTAACCGGCTTATGGGAATAAGCGTACTTGAGTCGGTAGAAACTCCGGGACTGGGGGATAAAATAAAAGGAATTGATTTTCGAAAGCAATTCAGAGGAATGCCTATTCTCCGTCAGAAAGGTATTAAAGTCAATGCAATAACCGGCGCGACTATTTCGTCTGACGCGGTAGAAAAAATAATACAAAAGGCTATAAAAGATGTTAAAAGAATTCATTAAGGGGCTTTGGAAAGATAATCCTGTCTTAAGGCAGCTTTTGGGTATGTGCCCGACCCTGGCGGTGACGACTACCGCCTTAAACGGTATGGCGATGGGGCTGGCTACGACATTTGTGGTGGTAAGCGCGGGAATAGTGGTGTCTCTGTCCCGTAAATTAATACCCAAACAGGTTAGGATTCCGGTCTTTACCGTAATTATTGCTACTTTTGTTACAGTAGTTGATATGGTTTTAAAGGCCTATTTTCCTCAGTTGAGCAGCGCATTAGGACCTTATGTCCCCCTTATTGTAGTTAACTGTTTAATACTTGGCCGTCAGGAAGCCTTTACTTCTAAAAATCCGATACATCTGGCAATAAGCGACACATTCGGTATGGGGCTGGGATTTACTTTTATCCTCATAGTTTTAGGCTCGGTAAGAGAGCTAATAGGCGCAGGGACCTGGTTTGGGACGGTAATCTTTCCGACGGGGCCGGCGGGATTTAAGCCGCTGGTTATTATGGTTCTTCCTGCCGGCGCTTTTATAACCCTGGGTTTGATAGCCGCGCTTTATAATTTAATAAATCTCAAAGTTAAAGGAGAAGTATAGATATGTCGCTTGCGGCTATATTTCTTTCTGCGGTACTTGTTAATAATTTTGTTCTTTATTATTTTTTAGGTATATGCCCGTTCCTGGGGGTTTCTTCAAAAATAGACTCAGCTCTCGGTATAGGGATGGCTACGACATTTGTTATGACAATGACGGTCTTTGTGACCTGGCCGCTTTATTATTATATAATATCACCGGAGACAGGGTTCAATCTGCCTTTTTTGGAATATGTAGTATTTATACTTGTGATTGCCTCGCTTGTTCAGTTTGTAGAGATGTTTATAAGAAAATTTTTCAGCCATCTTTATAAGGCCCTCGGTATTTACCTGCCGCTGATAACTACAAACTGCGCGATTCTCGGTATGGCTCTCTTTATGGTTCTCAGAGAATACAGTTATATAGAAAGTATGGTATTTGGATTCAGCGCGGGGGTGGGTTTTACTATGGTTATAACTATTATGGCCGGGATAAGAGAAGACATGAAATATGCGCCTATCCCGAAAATATTTAAAGGCGCTCCGGTTACTTTAATAACCGCCGGCCTTCTGGCCCTGGCTTTTATGGGATTTTCAGGTATTTTGTCACCATAGGAAGAGAGAAAGATGATTATTAAAAGTATATTGATATTCGGAGCTATTGCCATTTTTGCAGGAATTATTCTGGCTCTTGCCTATCTTAAACTTAAAGTTAAGGATAATCCTGTAGTTGAAAAACTTGTTGATGTTTTACCGGGGCTTAACTGCGGAGCGTGCGGGTATGTTTCCTGTCATGAATACGCGGCAGCTATGTCGGAAACTATGTCGGAAGAAAGAGCAGAATTAAATCTTTGCCGTCCCGGAGGTGAAAATATTGTAAATCAAATCTCTGATATTTTAGGTGTTGAATCGGAGGGGGATTCTAAAAAAGTCAAGGCGGTGGTAAGGTGTGGCGTAAAAGACAGAAAGAAAAGCGCCATTTACGAGGGACCCGTGGATTGCACCTCCATGAATTTAATAGGGGGAGGGATGGCCTGCAGATACGGTTGTCTTGGCTGCGGCGACTGCGCGCGGGCCTGTCTGTTTGACGCAATTACGCTTAATGAAAATAATCTGCCGGTTGTAAACTATGGCAGATGTACCGGTTGCGGACTTTGTGTTGATTCTTGTCCCCGTGATATTATTACTCTTAAAGAACCTGATAATGATGAGATAATTTATGTTGCTTGTATGTCTGTGCAATCAGCGAAAGACACAAAAACTATTTGCGGCGATGGCTGTATCGGATGTAAGATTTGCGAACGCAAGGCTCCGGAAGGAATGTTTAGCGTAAAAGAAGATTTAGCCTCGGTTAAAAATCAGGCAGGTGAAGTAGATATAGAAAGTATTAAATGCCCCCCGGATTGTATAGATGTCCTCAAAAGAAACAGTTAAAATAAGAGGCCGTATAACGGACATATCACATTTATCAATAAAAGTTACAATTAACAATGCATCCGAATGCAGTGATTGTAATATATGTTCCGGCCCCGGCGGCCGCAGCGTAACTGTTCCGTACAGTAAAGGGTTCAATGAGAAAGAGTTCAATGAGGGAGAAAATGTTTCAGTTAATATTCCCTGTTCCCTGCTTAGCGGAATTTCTTTTCTTATATATTTCATACCGGCTCTGTTTTTGCTGGCCGGTTTTATAGCAGGATATACCGCCGGAGGGAATCTAACAGCCGTGATTAGCGCTCTTTGCTCTCTTGCGATAAGCTACATAATTGTGAAAGTTATTACTTTTAACAGACTTAAAAATTTTATAGATATTACTCATGTCGAAAGTTAAATACAGGTATAGAAAATTTTCTGATTATTTAAAAGACAGATACGGATGCAGGGTATATAAGGTAGGAGTAAATGCCGGATTCAGCTGCCCTAACCGTGACGGTAAAAAATCATCCGGCGGGTGCATATACTGCAACAACAAGACTTTCGGACGGCAGGATAAACCGGTAAGAGAACAGATAGAGGATGGGATAAATTTTACCCGGAAAAGATGTAGCGCTGAAAAACATATCATATATTTTCAATCCTTTACCAATACCTATGCGACGCCGGGCAAGTTAGAAAAACTGTATAACATTATAAGAGAATATAGCAGCGTTGTCGGTTTGTCAATAGGGACCCGACCTGATTGTATAGACAATGAAAAGCTTGATATTGTAGAGAAATTTTGCGAAGATTATGAGGTGTGGATGGAATACGGCCTTCAGAGTATAAATGACCGCACTTTAAATTTTATAAACAGGGGGCATTCTTACGGTGATTTTTTAAATGCGGTAAAACTCACCCGAAAGCGGAAGGATATAAAAATCTCCCCACATGTTATTATAGGACTGCCGGGGGAAACCGGCAGTGATTTTAAAAAGACCGCCCGTGAAATGGGGAGGCTTAAAGTAGACGGGATAAAGATACATCCCCAGCATGTGGTAAAAGATACGCTTCTTGAGGAGCTCTATAAAAACGGTGATTACAACCCACCCGGTTTTAAGGATTATACATCAGCCGCAGCGGATTTTTTAGAGTATCTATGGCCGGATACGGTTATACAGAGAATTACCGCGACCTGCCCGACGGATATGCTTTTAGCCCCGGAGTGGTTAAATAATACCGGAAGCGTAATTAAGGATGTAAATGAGCAGTTAGCGGAAAGGAAGAGCCGTCAGGGGCGATTATTTTCAATATAATAATTTTCGAAAAAAATAACAATGACAATAAAAAAATATGATATTATAGTTGTAGGGGCGGGACATGCGGGAACCGAGGCCGCATATATTGCAGCTGTCATGGGGGTATCAACTCTTCTTGTGACAATGGACAGGGATAATCCCGGGTTTATGTCATGTAATCCGGCAATAGGGGGAGTGGGCAAAGGCCAGCTGGTGAAAGAGATAGACGCTCTCGGCGGGATTATGGCCCGCGCAGCCGATGAGGGAGGAATAGAGTTTAAAAAGCTCAATACTTCAAAAGGGGCCGCTGTTCATTCTTCCCGCGCTCAAGAAGACCGGGATCTGTATAAAAAATATATTCAAAAAGAATTAGAAGAAAAAACAAATAATCTAAACATAAAAGAAGCTGAAGTAAGCGGGCTTTTAAAGAAAGAAGGCGCTGTTGCGGGAGTAAATCTGGCCGACGGCGCCAAGATTGAGGCCGGAAAGGTTATTTTGACCCCGGGAACTTTTTTAAACGGAATGTTGCATATCGGATTAAAAAGTTTTCAGGGCGGACGCGTCGGGGAAAAGAGTTCCTGCGCGCTGGCAGAAGATTTAAGAAAACTTGGGCTTGATATGATGAGATTTAAAACCGGAACCTGCCCCCGCCTTAAAGGAGATACAATTGATTTTAAGCAAATGGCCGTTGAAGAGGGAGACAGGCAGCCGGAACCGTTTTCTCTGAGGACGGATAAAAAACTTAAAAATCGGGTAAAATGTTTTACAACTTATACAAATAAAAAGACTCATCGGATTATACGGGACGGGTTTAGCCAGTCTCCGCTTGTAACCGGCAAGATAGAGGGAACAGGTGTAAGATACTGTCCCTCTATTGAAGATAAACTTATAAGGTTTTCTTCAATAGAAAAGCATAGAATAGTCCTTGAGCCGGAAAGTTTAAAAAAAGACCTATATTATCCCAACGGAGTTTCAACGAGCCTTCCCGAAAAAATACAGGAAAAGTTTATTCATTCTATCCGGGGGCTTGAAAAAGCCCGGATAGTAAAGTACGGCTACGGCATAGAGCACGATATTGTTTCCCCTCTTGAATTGAAACCGACGCTTGAGACAAAGAAAGTAAATAATTTATACCTTGCCGGTCAGATAAACGGGACCACGGGCTATGAAGAAGCCGCCGCGCAGGGGTTGTTGGCGGGTATAAACGCAGCCGCCTCAATCAGGGGAATGGAGCCGTTAATTTTAAAAAGGCATGAGGCCTATATAGGTGTGCTCATAGATGATCTGGTAACAAAAGGAACTTTAGAACCATACAGAATGTTTACTTCCCGGGCCGAGTACAGGCTCATGATCAGAGAAGACAATGCCCATACGCGGCTTATAGAAAAGGCAAGAGATTACGGTACTGTTGACGATGAGTTTTACCATAAAATAAATAAAATTAAGGAAGGGGTTAAAAAAGCCGTGCGGATAGTTAAAAAAACGGTAGTTTTAGAGGGCTCGCCTGCCGGGCGAAAACTTAAGTTAACTAAACCAACGGCTGCCGGGAAACTCTTTAAAAATCCTCGCGTTGACAGTGATATATTAATAGATAATATTAAAGAGTTAAGAGGGTGTTCTCCGGAAATTTTTTTTCCGGAAATACTGAAAAGGCTTAAAATAGAGTTAAAATATGAGGGATACATAAAGAAGCAGACAAAAAATATTATGGAGCTTTCCGATATGGAAAAGGTGAAACTGTCCGACGGCATTGATTATAGGAAGATAAACAGCCTTTCAAACGAGGAAACCGAAAAACTAAATAAAGTCAGGCCGGAAAATCTTGCCCGAGCCTCGCGCATATCCGGAATAACCCCGGCGGCGATTGCCACTATAATGGTTTATCTTAAAGGGAGAAAAGAAAAATGAAGAAGAAAGAAGAAAAGAAAGAAGAAAAGAAAGAGGAAGAAGTCCGGGAGTTTGTAAGGGTGCAGTATAATGTTCCTGTTATTGTAGAGACAGCGGATATGGCTCTCTCTGAATTAGATGGATATATCCAGGATATAAGCGCGCAGGGAGTTATGTTTGAAATTGCCGAAAAGCTTTATCCGGGTTTGCTGGTGAGGCTTCAGCTAAAAATGAAAAGCGATCTTGCTCCTTTAGTAGGAAATGTTCAGTGGGTTCGCCCGGCCGGAGATAAATATCAGGTGGGGCTTAAGCTTGACGAAACTGTCGCCGAACAGAACGACAGAGTTATAGACAGGATTACGGAAGAAATCATAGATGAGATCCGGAAAGATAAAAAATAGATTAAATATAGTAGATATAATATTTATCGTCTATATGTCCCTTACAGGGATAATACTTCTCTTTTTTAACAGAGGCATAAGATATCCTTATTTATATACCATAGCGCATCTGCTGATTGTATTTACAGTTTTTAAATTAATTCCCATTCTTGAAGACAGTACAAATAAATTTTTAAATTTTCTAAGGTGGTGGTATCCTATATTGTTTTTTACTTTTAATTACAGGGAAGCCGATAGGTTCACCGGGATAATAGCAAAGGGGTGGTATGACAGTTTAATTTTTAATTTTGAATACAGATTATTCGGAGTACATCCGACCCTTTGGGTGGAGCGGTTTATTTCCCCTGCGCTTACCGAAATAATGAAGTTTAATTATTTTACTTATTATCTTATGATACCGGTGGCGGCCGCGGCGCTTTACTTTTTTAATAAAAGAAAAAACTATATAAGGTTTCTGACGGCGGTATGCATAGCGT
>JAQICQ010000151.1 GCA_027858455.1 Elusimicrobiota bacterium
AAAGCCCTGCCGAGCAATATTCCGGTTGTAATAAAAAGGAGTATAGCTGATAGCCGGGAATAGATTTTTCCTGTTGTTATATGCACTGAAACTGCGATGATATAGATAAATATACCGAACAATAAAACAATACAGAACCGGTGAAATTGCAGTTTGTATTCAAGAGGTTTGTGTTGAAATATTATAATTAAAAAAAGAGACATTACGGCAAAGATGGAATATATAATTAAAGGTGTTGCCCTGTTTATGTATCTTAAAAAAAGTTTGGGAGTTATACTCAGGGTAAATATAAACAGGGTAAAAGAATACTTAAGAGACGCCGGCCTGATATCGGTATTTAAAGGAGCCAGGGTATTTTGGATATATTGTTTAACCTGCCGGTTTGAATTCAGCTTGTAACGTATAAGCGCCGGTGAAACAAAGCCGGGCATACTTTCTAAAGTATTTAAAAATTCAGATAAAGCAGGATAAGAGGTTGTGAAATTTCTGTTATGAGAGGCAAGAATTTGAGATTTTTCCCCATACATTTCAAGCGTATTGGGAAATACTTCTTTGAGTGTATTATATACGGATGCGGCCAGTATTTTGCGCTCTTCCCCTGAAAATTTTTCCCCGGCAGCCAGATCCAGGGAGGTTATTGAGTAGTCAGACATTATTGATCTTAGCTCAAGAAAAAAGTCATAGCTGTAGTATCTGTTAAATAGTAAATTAAACGGGTCGGGAACTGATATTATGGCGACATCAAAAATATTGTTGGCGGAAATATTTCTTATAAAATCGCGGGGGTCGGTGTTTTTTATCTTGCGCAGGCGGATATCCTGGCTATAACTATCGGGATTATCTTCTGCTTCGGCAATAAAATCAAAATACCCGGGAACGACTGAAGCCCAATAGAGGCTTTTAATGTCGGGGTATTTAAGTATCTCTTCAACTAAAATTTTATTTCCCCCGATAACCAGTATCTTTTCTGCCCAGGGATATTGCAAAAGAGTCATGTGGGCGGTTTCCTGCATACGCTGTGTGTCGGGAATTTTAAAAAGTCTGGCATGGTTCAGCGAGGCTTCGTACTGTGACTTTTTATTATGCAGAGCTGTTTCTCCGTAAGGAGTATATTGATAGCTCAGGATTGTTTTATCATTATCCGGATTTAATTTTTTCAATGAAGATGTAACTATTTTAGGTCCGGAACTTAAAGTAAACAATAATATAATAACAGCTGTAAAATAATAACTTATTTTTGGTAAAGTTTCGCGGGAAGAGATGCCGAGAATTATTATTCCGCAAAGAGTTGTAAAAAAAGCAGGATAAAGTATTGCGTATTTCCACAGGAGTATATAATCAATTGCAAAGAAGAGAATTGCTCCGGTAAAGATTTTGGGGTAATTCATCTTTTTTGAAATAGCGTATCTCAAGAGGAAACCGGCCGATTAAGCAAAAGGCAAAAAAACAATCAGGGGAAATATCGTCCAGCCGAAACCTGATATTTCAGCATTGTAAGAAAGCCCCAGAATTGTATGTATTTCTGATATTAAAAGAGTAAGCACGGGAATATAAAGAGAGGATAATGCAAATGAAAAAACTGCTGATTTTCGTTTGCCGTAATGGGGTAGGATGTATTTATATAAATAAAATCCGGTTGCAATCTCGGCAATTACGATAATAAAAATCACGGGGATTTGGAATGATGGGTAGAGGGATACGGTAAATAAGCTTCTAAAAAGAATACTTATAGAGCCAGCGGTAAAAAGACCGGTTAGCAGCCAGGCAAGTGCAGTCATAAATTGTTTAAATATTTATTAAATAAGCTTGTCGGCGCAGTGAAATTATTAAAGCGCCGGCAAGCCATATAGTTGTAGTATTATTCCATAACTATCGCAGCTACAGGGCAGGTATCTTCGCATATTCCGCAGCCGTCGCAGGCCTTTTCATCTGTAAGTTCGGCAACATCGTCAACCATGCTGAGAGCATCATTGGGGCATTCGCTTACGCAGATTGTGCATCCGGTACACATATCACCATCAACTACAGGTCTTAATTCGTCAGACATATTTATACCTCCGTTTTTATATTTACATATAATTAACTTCTATGAAAAATATTACAAATATATTATATTTTTTCAACCTTAATATCTAATATGTATATATT
>JAQICQ010000186.1 GCA_027858455.1 Elusimicrobiota bacterium
CTATAATACTGGGAGAGGCGGCGCTTTCGGATGTAGATAAGAAATTTTCTGAATTTGCCGATAGGTATGAGAAAGAATATGTGGCCCAGGAAGAATATGTTGAGAGAAGTATAGAAGAAAGCCTGGATCTTGCCTGGGAGCTCCTTAAGATGTTGCCTAAAGAAGAGCTTAAGAGAGTCAAAGAAGAGCAGATAAAAAAATATATGAAATAATTATGGCTTTTAAATTAAATAATATAATAAAATTCAAAAGCGCCGGTGCCATAAACTCAAAAAAATATCCAAACAAGCAGATGCGCAGCAATATTAAAATATGCATTAATGGAATAATTATATAATGGCAAATCCTCTAAATATAAATCCAAACAGGATGGAGCTTATGAAACTTACAAAGAGGCGTTCGCTTGCCAAACGCGGCCACCGCCTGCTTAAAGACAAGCAGGATAATCTCATGGACAGGTTTACAAAAGTCATTAAGGATGTTAGAATTATAAGAAGGAAGCTTGAGGCTATTTATAAAGAGCTGAAAATTCCGTATTTTATATCTAAACATATAAGCAATTCCGAAAATTTTAATTCGTTCAGGTACGATCCGGTAGTTCAAGCTTCAATAAGCGGAGGGCATTCAAGGGTTATGAATCTGATAATTCCCGAGCTTGCGGTTAAATTCACCGAGAATATAGATGCTTTGGGCAATTTAAACCTTTCTTCAGTGTGTCCGGGTTTTTTAAGGGAGTTTTTTAAGCTGACAAATAAAATTGTTGATTTAATAAATGCCTAAAAGAAGATGTATCTTATCGCCGAAGAGCTTCAGAAAGTAAGGCGACGGGTAAATGCGCTGGAATATATTTTTATTCCTAAACTTGAAGAAACGCATACATATATAACTATGCAGTTAGAGGAGATGGAACGCGAAAATAATACCAGGCTTATGAAAATTAAAGACATAGTAAGAAAGGCAAAATAATACAATGAACAGTATGTTTATTATAATAAACTCCGTTATAGTGGGTGTCCTTACAGTAATACTTATCCTATATATAAAAGAAAGGAGCCGCCGGGAAAATTATATTGCCGATTTAAAGCGCTCCAGATCTGAAAATAACAGCTATGTTGATGATTTGGATATTCTGCTCACCATGCTGACCCGGTTTCAGGAATTTGGAATGACTTATACAAAAGCCGAAGATATTGACAGACTTTATACTTTAATTATAGAGTATGCGGCAGATCTTTTAAATACTAATATGGGCTCGCTAATGCTTTTAAATAAAAAGACCAATAAAATTGAAATTGTCGCTGCAAAGGGTATTGCCGAAAATGTGGTAAAGACAACGAGCATGGCGGTCGGCGAAGGAATTGCGGGAAGGGTAATACAGGAAGGCAAGGCCATATACTGTGAAAATATTGAGGACGATGTTAGATTTATGCGCAGTTCCCGGGTGCGGTATTCTTCAAAATCATTTATAGCAGTTCCTTTAAAGGTTAAAAATAAGGTTATCGGAGCCTTAAACGTCAACAGCAAGGTTAAAAACAGATCGTTCAGCCCGAGGGATATACGATTGATAAATATACTTGCCGATCAGGCGGCGGTGGCTATTGAAAATATACAGCTATACAGAGATATGAAAGAAATGTATATAGGAACGATAAAAACACTGGCCGAAGCTATTGACGCAAAAGATCCCTATACCAGGGGGCATTCGGACCGTGTGGCCAAAATAGCGGTTGAGATAGCAAAAAGGATGAAGTTGCCACAGAAACTGGTGAGAAATATTGAGTTTGCGGCCTTAATACATGATATAGGTAAGATAGGCATTAAGGACAGTGTTTTACTGAAACCCGGGCGTCTTTCCGAATCGGAATACGAAGTCATTAAAAAACACCCTCAGATAGGAGAACAGATAATTGCCCCGATTGAATTTTTAACTAATGTAGCGCCTTTGGTATTATACCATCATGAGTATTATAACGGTGACGGTTATGTGGAAGGTTTAAAAGGGGAAGAAATTCCGATAGGAGCCCGTATTATTAACGTTGCCGATTCTTATGAGGCGATGACTTCCGACAGGCCCTATCATAAAGGAAGGCCTAAAGATGAAGCGCTTGAAGAGGTGGTAAGAGAATCCGGTAAACAATTTGACCCAAGAGTTGTAGAAATATTTATGGATATGATGAAAGACGAAGAA
>JAQICQ010000208.1 GCA_027858455.1 Elusimicrobiota bacterium
CATAAAAAACCGTACTTAAATTTTTTCATTCTTTTTTCCCCTTTGTTTTCCCCATCTATTTTAAAATAATAATACAGACTTTAAATATTGTCAACTTATTTTTTTATCCCACACTGTAATCTTTGCCTATTATTATGTCTGCATCTTTTTTATGCGCTGAAATTATTTTATGCTCTATTTCAAGAATCTGTTTTGTATAATCATTAAGCGCATCGCGACCGCGTTCTCTGCGATGCTCTAACGTATCGCGATAATCCCTGTCGATAAAAACTCTTATGTCGGCATTTTTAAGCGCGGCGGTATAAGTCCCCTCCGCGACAATAATTTTCATGGCCGAAGCATCATACTCTTCGGATATAACAATATTTTTATTATAATCTATAAGAGGTTTTTGAATGTTTTTATTTCCTTTTTTTGCTTTTTCTATATCACAGTCAAGCAAATCCATCTTCACTTCCCCCATACCAACATTATTTATGTCCTCTTCCCTTTTTTTGTCATTTGTCCCCGGAGGATATATAAAATAATCATCCTGATGAAAGATCAGGCCCCTGGCGCCTTTTTCATTAAACAATCTCAGAATTTCCGAACCTATCTCTGATTTACCGCAGCCGGATTCTCCGGAGACGGTAATTGCGTAGCGTTTTTCCGGAGGCGATGAAAAAATATTTTCTTTTATCCTTTTAAAAACACCTTGCGCTGCCTTTGTATGATGCGGTTTTACTACTATTTTATCTCCGAGCATAGATATTTCCTCTTATTAGGTCAAATACTGTCAAATACTTCTCTCTTTTCAAAATGTGAGAGGCTGAGCCTCTCACATAAAGACCCCATAAATTAGAACCGTCCCCATTTTTATACCTTAAAATAAAGATGCCTCAATTCTTTTCTCAGCTTTGAATCGCTGCCTTCTTCCGGATTCATAAAATATTCGGGTATTTTAAAATCATCAGACTTATCAATCCCTTCTTTTATTAATTTCTTAAATAGTTTGCGGTAACCCTTAGAGGCCGTGCCCCATGTGAATTTTTCTTTAACTCTCTCTGTCCCCGCATTTGAAAACTTCTTCCACTGACTCGCTATGAGCAGTTTTTCCAGCCCTTTTCTCAATGAATGAGGAAGAGTAGGCTCAACTAATACGCCGTGCCGGCCTCCTTCAAGTATTTCCGACGGTCCGCCGTTTTGGGTGGCTGCTACAGGCAACCCCGACGCCATAGCTTCAATTATTGTAAGTCCGAACGGCTCATGGAGAGCGGGGTTGACAAATATCCATTTGCTGCGCGCCGCATACCTGTAAACAAAAGGCATCTCATCTACATAATCAAGCCCGGGTGAGAAAGATACTTTCCCTTTTAAATTCCAGTTTTTAACTATGTCGGCAAGATCCTCAATGATAAATTTCTCGTGTTCTTTAAATTTATTCCTGTTTTCGGGATTCAGAGGGTCTTCTATATTCCCGGCGACTATCATAACATTGGCGTTATCCTGTAATTTCTCGCTTGAAGCATAAGCCCTGAGGAGCCCAGTAGGATTCTTTTTTGCGTCAAAACGAGCCGCCGAAAAGATACAGGGAAGGTCTCTCCTTTCTTCATCAATATACTTTTTTATTTCACCTTTTATCTTTTTACCTGCTTTATCATAAGTTTCTTTTTTCTTTTCATCTTTATGATAGGAGAAAAACTGTTCGGGCCCAATCCCGGGCGGAATAATATTAAACTTGGATTTATCTTTTAGAGCATCTTTATAAACATGATGCCCGTACTGTTTTGAAACTTCTTCGCCGGTGGAAGCTACTATTGCCGCCGCATTTCTAAAAGCTACTCTTTCGGCCGATATTCTAAGATGAAATTTAAAGTTTTTGTTTATCATCTCAAAATTTGACCGTGAGAGGTTCAATTTATCCATCTTTTCTCCGCCTAAAGAATGTCCGGTATGAGTATAAGGGACATCCATGCTTTCTTTAAGCATTGCTCCGGCCAGGCCCCCGTCTGCATAATGAGAGGTAAATATATCCGGGGAGACGCCCTCTTTATCATAATATTTTTTAATTCCGTCAGTATAATCTTTCATAAACGGCCAGAGTTTTTCTTTGGCGACAAATTTATCTTCGGGACCGCATTTTATGCGGACAATCCTTAAAT
>JAQICQ010000221.1 GCA_027858455.1 Elusimicrobiota bacterium
AAATCACGGTCATAGCCTATGGCATTATTATAACTTCTCAGGGCCTCATTAAAATATTTTTCCTCTCTTTCCTTACGGTATTTTTTCTCGTATACAGCGCCGAGATTATTATACTGCCTTGCCAGTTTATTTTTAAACATTTCTTTCCGGGTAAATTCAGACATCTTTTTCTTTAATAATTCTATTGAGGCAAGAAACAATTCCGCTGCCTTCTTTAAATCATTCTTTTCCAAATACAGATAAGCCAGATTAGAATGCGCCTCAGGTAAATCAGAGCTGAACTCTATTGCTTTTAAATATAATTTTTGAGCGGCCTGTAAATCGCCTGATTTTAAAAACCCCGTTCCTAATCTGCTGTAGGCGCGGGCGTATAAGGAAATAAAATCTTTGGCAAAGAAATCGTAATAAGAGGCGGTATTGTAATTCCCTGAGTATCTGTATCTTTCAACGGTTTTAGATAAGGTATCATCCATATCCGCCTTGCTGCCTTTTTTATCTATTTTTTCTACAAGCCCGCAGGGTATAATTTCATGCCGGCTGAAAAAATCATTGCCTAGTTCCGAAGCAGCAGCAGGAGTTATATATACAGAATTATTTTCGCCGTATTTCCGCACTATCCATTCTATATAGTCATTGTCGTTTATATAATCCTTTTTCCATGCTATGCCGGGGAAATCATTATTTAATTTATCCCTGTACCATTTAGCCGACAAAAGGCCTTTTGACAGCACTTTCACATCCGGTCTGAAATTTTCAACGTAACTCTTATACCATAAGGCAAACATAGTATGGTCCCTTCTCATTATAATTATAGAATTTTTTTCTGCGGTATTTAATATATTATAGGCGTAATCGTCGGCAAAATGCAGGTTCTTTTTATTTGCTTTAGGATATATATTAAAAATTCCGTATAAGATAATAAGCAGAGACGCCCCGTATACCCATCGGGATATAAACTTTAATTTTTTAACTATAAAAAGCAGGCCTGTCCCGGCAAAGAAAGCCAGCGCCAGTTCCGGAAAGATATACCCTACTTCTACTATTGCGTTGGCATGCGGATTTAACGGCATACGGGCAAGATAGAGAAAATATGGCCCCGTAAGCATAAATATACCGGCCAAAACAAAGCTTATTTTCCTGAATCTGAAGTTTTTAAAACCGTAATAAATTCCAAAGCCGGACAAAACCAATCCCGGCAGAGTAATATCCCTGAAAAGAGCGGTAAAAAATACTTTTAATTGAGGAATATATACCTGGGCGAGGGTAACTTCTCTGGAGACAAGATCAAGCGTGTGCCCATAAGAACTTCTTGATACAACCTCTATGAATCTTTTAAAATCAGACGGGTCGCCCCAGTTAATAAATGGGGCGGCCTGAGCGCGGAGAGGCAGGTAGGCATATACCGCAATCCCTGCGATAAAATATAAAACCACACTTTTAAATGGCACTCTTTTAAAAGCAGGCATGAAAAGATAAAGAGCGGCGGCCATGGGAATAACGGCAAAAAGGATAGAGAGATGACTGCCAAGAGAGAGGGCAAAGATAAAACTAAAGAGCGTGTACTTTTTTTTAATCATAAGAAAAAATAAGAATGCGCCAAAAAACAGACTCAGGGAATACATTTCCGCCACCACCGCCAACATCCAGTTCACATATGTAAATGCCGTTATTAACCCCGCAAATTCAGCAACATATATATTATCTGTAATTTCATAAAGAGCGGCTATTATAAAAAATATTCCGGCCGCTCCCGCAAAAGCAGAAAATATATTCATGCTGTAAGCCGGATTTACCCCAAAAACCCCTAAAAGAGTTATAAATAACTTGCCCAATATCATATATAACGGATAGCCGGGAGAATGGGCTATGCTTAGCGTATAGGCCGAAGTTATCAGCTCGCCGCTGTCCCGATAAAAAGATACCGTTGAATTTGTTGTAAAAAAGTATATTAAAAATATAACTAACGCAGTAACAGCCGGCCAGCGATATTTATTTATTATGTTTTTTTTCTTCATTTATAATACGGATTAACGGGGACAGCGCTTATAAGCTTTTTTGTATAATCATTTTCAGGATTACCAACAATTTGCCCGGCAGGTCCCTTTTCTACTATTTTGCCTTTATTCATTACAATTATATTATGCGAAACTATATTAACTGCTTCAATATCGTGAGCTATAAATATTATAGTCAGCCCTTCTTCTTTATTTATCTTTTTAATTAGGTTTATTACCTGCGCCTGGATGGATATGTCCAGCGCCGAAACCGGTTCGTCGCATACAAGAAGCTCCGGTTTTAAAGCCAGCGCCCGGGCTATTGCAATCCTCTGCTGCTGTCCGCCGGAAAACTGATAGGGATAATTTTTAATATTAATTTTTTCAAGGCCTACCTTTGACAGGATATTTCTTATCTTATCATTTTTTATCCTACCCGGACGCAGACCGGCACCGGCTGCGAGAGCCTCTCTTAGGGCATAACCTACGGTCAGCTTGGGATTAAGGGAACCTGCCGGGTTTTGAAAAATCATTTGAGCAGAACATTTTTTTGATTTTTTCGGGGACCATTTTTTCCCGGACCACTTAACTTCCCCCCCGGTAGGCTTATCAAGACCGCAAATAATTCTGCCCAGAGTGGATTTACCCGACCCCGATTCTCCCACTAATCCGAGTATCTCTCCTTTTTTGACGGAAAAATTTATTCCTGATAATGCCTTAACCCGGTCCGAACGGCGCCCTAAAAAAGTCTCTGAAAAATAGGTCTTATATATATTTTTTGCTTCCAATATCATCTCTTTATACACCTTGTAAAATGGTTGTCATTGATTTTTTTAAGCTCAGGAAGGCTATTAAAACATATATCCCGGGAATGAGAGCACCTTGCGGCAAAAGCGCAGCCTATTCCTATACTTTCAGGGGCAGGCACTTCTCCGGGGATGGATTTTAAATCCAGCCCCGGCGCATTAAGATGCGGCAGAGCTTCTAATAAAGCTATGGTGTAAGGATGCGCGGGAGATGTAAAAATATCTGCCGTTTTCCCTTCTTCCACAACCCGTCCGGCATACATAATATAAACCCGGTCGGCAAAGGCCGAAATAAGGTTAAGGTCGTGAGATATAAATATCTGGCTTAAATTAAAATTATCTTTTAATTCAAAGAACATATCCATAATCTTTTTCTGGACGGTAACATCGAGACTGCTCGTCGGTTCGTCGGATATTAATATGTCAGGATTATTGATTAGCGCAGCGGCGATGTTAACCCTCTGAAGCATTCCGCCCGAAAGCTGGTGCGGATATGAAAAAAGAATTTTTTGGGGCTCGGGCAAATGCACCATTTTAAGGTATTTTTTAGATATCCCGTCAATATCAATATCCTCGCATGTCTGATGATGTATCCGGTATATTTCCGCTAACTGTTTATTTATTCTTATTACAGGATTTAATGAACTGTACGGGTCCTGAACTACAAGCGAGATATCCTTGCCCCTTATTTTTCTCATCTCTTCTTCTTTAAGCCGGAGAAGGTCTATTGAGTTTTTCTCTATTTTAAATTCAACGGAATCGCCCGTAACTTCACCTTCAGGGAACTCTATTAATTTTAATACAGCCAGCGCAAGAGTGGACTTTCCGCATCCGGATTCACCGGCTATAGCAATAGTTTCCCCCTTTTTTAAATCTATATTTACCGACCTTAAAGCAGGTATTTTTATATCTTGTGCAAAATAATTTGCCGAAAGATTTTTTATTTCAAGCAGTTTCTCCACTTCTCTAACCTTTTTTTAAAAACTTTTTATGGGGGTCAAGATGGTCACGCAATCCCTCTCCGATAAGATTAAATGAAAGCACCGTCAGAAATATCGCTCCGGCGGGAAAAAGTATCAGCCACCACGCGCGGCTGCCCATATAGTTTTTGCCCGAAGTAAGAATATTTCCCCATGAAGGGCTCGGCGGCTGGACGCCTAAGCCTAAAAAAGAGAGCACCGATTCGGTTAATATCGCAGACCCTATACCCAGTGTCGCAGTTATCAATACCGGGGCTATGACATTAGGCAGCATATGGATAAACAATATTCTTACCCTGCCTATATTCATCATTTTTGCCGCCGATATATAATCTCTTTTTCTTACCGAAAGAGCTTCACCTCTCACATAACGGGTTAACCCCGGCCATGAGGTCAACCCTATAACCGCCATTACATTAATTATATTAGGTTCCAAAAACGTAATTACCATAAGAATCAGAAAGATAGATGGAAAACAAAGCATTATATCAACTATTCTCATTATAAGATTATCTACCCAGCCTCCGTGAAATCCTGCCAAAAGACCGAGGGGAACCCCGATAAGAAGAGCTATAGTTACAGAGACAAATCCAACCAAAAGAGAAATCCGCGCTCCGTAAATTATCCTTATAAAAACATCGCGGCCGAGCGCATCGGTACCCATAATATGTTTTGCCCCCGGTGAAGATAGACGGGCGGGAAGATCCTGCTGTAAAGGAGAGAGAGGCACTACCTGAGGTATAATAAATGTCAATAAAATAAGCAGCGCTGTAAACGAAACACCGAATAGTATCATCTTGTTTTTAAATAATTTTTTCATCATTTTTCATATCTTATTCTTGGGTCTACCGCCGCATAACCAATATCTGCTATTAAATTGCCTATTAAAGTAAGCAGAGCCATAATAACTCCCACCCCCATTACCACAGGATAATCCCGGGACATTATAGCCCCGTAAGCAAGACGCCCCATGCCGGGCCAGGAAAATATAGTTTCAAATACTACCGACCCTCCTATCAGGGAGGGTATCAAAAGCCCGAAAAGAGTAACCAGCGGAATTAAAGCATTTCTAAATATATGCACCGTTATTATTCCCTTTTTACTGACTCCCCTGGCCCGGACTGCTTTTATAAAATCCTGCCGCATTACTTCCAGGACAGTGGCCCTCATATATCTTGACATAAAGGCAAGTCCGCCGACCGCAGAAGTAATTACAGGGAGCACAAGGTGCTTTAAAAGGTCAAAAACCTTACCCCAAAAAGAAAGATAACTGTAATTAACCGATACCATCCCGGATATAGGAAGCCAGCCGAATTTAACCCCAAAGACATACATCAATATCAGCGCCAGCGCAAAAGCCGGCAATGAGTAGCCGGCAAAGACCAGAACAGCCAGAAACCTGTCGGTAAAAGAGTTCTGCTTTACGGCCGACAGAACACCTGCGGGAACTGCTACGGCAAAAATTACCCCCAAAGCAAAAAGATTTAAAAGAAGCGTGGCCGGCAACCGTTCAAGAATCTTTGTCAGCACCTTGCGCCCGTCTTTAAAAGAGCGGCCGAAATCAAAAGTAATAACATTGCCAAACCATCCCGCATACTGTATATAGAGAGGCTGGTCAAGACCGTAAAGTTTATAAAAGCGATGGCGGGCGCGGGCGTCAATATTTGGATTCATCTTAAAATCATCTACGGGAGAACCGGGAGTAAGATGCATAACCGTAAAGCTTATAACGGTAATACCTATGAGAAGCGGTATAAACATTATAAGCCGCCGGATTATGTACTTTTTCATATATCAGCCGTATATATATTTTACTATTGAAACTGCGCCGAGCGCAAGGACAATAATAATTTTCAACCCAATTGCAAAAACCCGGCCTAAAAATGCTCCCCATCCGGCCCTGCCGGACTTAATAATATCTTTCCCTGATATATATTCTCCAATGAACGCCCCTAAAAATGTGCCGGCAAACATCCCGACAACAGTTCCGAGACCCGGCAAGAGCGGGGTGACAATTATAGCGCCGGCCATACCTCCGATTATTGCTCCGAATATACCTTTAGTTGAAGAACCATACTTTTTAGCGCCGAGAATGCCGGATATATACTCCATGATTTCGCCTACAACAGCAGCGAAAAAAAACCAGAGAAGAAGTTCCAGGCTTATTACTTTGAAGCCTCCTATCATAGAAAAAAGGAGTATGCCTCCGGCGGCAACAAACGTACCGGGAAGCCCGGCAATTACCATAATCACAGAAACAAATATTATTAATATAATTATAATTACAGCCGCAATATTCATACTACAATTATCCCTTTTAGCTTTTTATAAACCCCCACTCCAACTGCTATCTTGATTATTCCTCCCGGGATAAACGGAAGAACCCCCGCAGAGAACGCTTTAAGCCAGCTTAATTCGGTAACAAATTTAAGCTGGACAATACCGGCGGCATATATCACCAGCGTACCTGCTGCCATACCGGCGAGAACCTTGTTTCTCTCTGTAAAATAACCGCAGATATAAGCCCCTGCGACAAATCCAAATATGTAACCGCCGGTGGGCCCGGCTAAAACCCCGATTCCGCTGGCTCCTTTTGAGAAAACAGGCAGGCCGGCAGCGCCGAGAAGAATATAAAAAAGCTGGCTTAAAGCTCCCGCGCTTTTCCCTAAAACAGCTCCGGCAAGAAGACAAAACAGGGTTTGTAATGTTATGGGTACAAAAGGAAGAGGTATAACAATTAAACCGCCGACGGCAGTAAGAACCGCGAAGAGCGCAATATAGGCGGGCGTCGCCCGCGGCCCTTTAAACATCTATTACCTCAATATCCTGGTTCTTTAATTCTTTTTCGGAAAGCTGGCAGACCATTTTTCCCTGATGCATAAATAACGGAGTGATTTGATTTAAACGAGGCTCAATACTGACAGCTATTTTATTTGGATTTAAGCCCGGTCGCCGCCATAGCCCTGTAAGTTTTTTATATATTTCCGGGGGCATATTTAGCTTTTCACATATCTGCTTTGCCCTCTCTTCCGGCACTTTTTCAACTTCCGGGAGATAGGCGGCTTGCCCATTTTGCAGAGCTTTTTGAATATCTGTTTCTTCGCCGACTTTCCTGCCCTTCTTAAAAGATTTTAAATCAATATTACATTTTGAAGTTACTTCCAGTGTGTTTTCCAAATACTTTATATTAAAACCCAACTCTTTAATTTCTTTTATAGTTTTAAGTTCAAAGCCCGTACCATCGTAGGAAAAATTACTTAATTTTTCAAAACGGCTCTTTATATAACAATCATGCACAGCTCTGTCTTTCCTGTTAAGATAATGAACATCGTTTGTAACTACGCATTTAACGGAATATTTGTCCGCTAACTTAATTAAAAGTTCATTGGAAGCAACTTCCGCTTCTACATTATGGTTTCCTAATTCGCAATACAAATCCTCGCCGAATAATTCATGTAATTTTATAAAATTTTCCTCGGCGTCAGAAAACCCTTTTGTCTTCTCCGCGCGCGCAACTATATTCCAGAAACACCCCGTAAGACATACAATTCCTTCTCTGTGTTTTCTAAGCAGCTCCCAATCTACAAGGCCGCGCTTACCCCAGTAATTATTTTCTTCCCATGATTTGTTGATTATTGCTATAAGATTGCTTAACCCTCCGGCATCTTTAGCAATTAAGACAAGATGATATCTTTCGTTATCCCTGCTGACAATAGTCTTATGGGCATTCTCGACAAAGTTTATTTCACACCCTATCATGGGCTTAATATTATGTTTTTTACATGTTTTTATGAAATGAAACGGCTGGGTAAGCGTGCCGTGGTCGGTTACAGCCAGGCCGGCCTGACCGTCGGCTGCAACTTTCTTTACAGCCTCTTCTATATGAAGAGTCGAATCCGAAAACGACCCTATTGTATGGCAATGCAGATGAGAAAACATAAACTTTAAATATCGGTTAAAACAAAACCGCCTTTTTTTTAATATACAGAAACATCCCTTAAATTCCTAATTAGTAATAAAACTGGTAGCGGCAATGGGATTTGAACCCATGTCGCAGCCTTGAGAGGGCTGTGTCCTGGTCCTGGCTAGACGATGCCGCCATCTTAAATTCATATCAAAGAGACTGCATCTCAAACATTTTCCGGTAAACACCGGAAACTCCCAGCAGCTCTTCATGTCTTCCTTCTTCTACTATTTTTCCTTCATCAAGAACAATTATTTTGTCAGCTTTGCGTATTGTAGATAACCTGTGGGCTATGACAAATGTTGTTCTGTTTTCCATTAAATTATCAAGGGCTTTCTGGACAGCCTGTTCGGATTCAGTATCCAAATGCGAGGTGGCCTCATCAAGAATAAGAATTTCAGGGTCCTTAATCAATGCCCGGGCTATGGAAATTCTCTGTTTTTGGCCTCCTGAAAGCTTTACTCCATTTTCACCTACAACTGTATTATAGCCCTCTTTTAATCCGTCAATAAAATCATGTATGTGCGCTGCTTTGGCATACCGCTCTACTTCTTCTTGTGTAAAATTACCGAGACCGTAACATATATTTTCTTTTATGGTCATATTAAAAAGTATTACATCCTGCATAACCATAGAAATTTTATTTCTTATTGATTTAATCCTGTAATCCTTAAGCGGTGTGCTGTCTAAAATAATCTCGCCGCCGCTTGCGTCGGCAAACCTGGGAATTAAGTTTACCAGAGTAGTCTTGCCCGCACCCGATGGTCCCACAAAGGCCGCTATCTGCCCTTTTTTTATTTTTAAATTTATATTTTTGAGCACATCAACACCTTTTTCATAAGCAAAAGTTACATCTTTAAACTCTATTTCATCCTTAAACTCTACAAGTCCCTTTGGATTATCGCTCTGGAGTATATGGTCTTTCTGGTCAAGGATAACAAAAATTCTTTCTGCCGCCGCAAGCGACCGCTGAAGCTGCTGGTTTATTCCCGCAAATTTTTTCGCCGGGTCGTACACTCCTACTACCAAACCCAGAAATAAGAAAAAGTCTCCCGGAGTGGCCGCTTCGCTCAACACCGCTTTTCCCCCGAGAATTAAAATAGCCGCTATCCCCACAACACTTAAAAATTCTATAACCGGCGACTGAAACGCATTGATCTTCTCTGATTTAAGTATGGTATCCACAAACTTTTGATTTACTTTTTTCATAAGCCGCTGTTCTTCTTTCTCCATCGAGAAAGCCTTTATAAGCCGTATGCCTGCAATCTTTTCAGAAAGAAAATCATATATATCAGCCATCTTCTGATGACCGCGGCGGCCTATTTTTCTTAATATATCGGAAAATTTCACCAACGGAAATATTATGACTATAAACCCCACTATGGTAAGAAGCGCCCAGCGCCAGTTGGTAACAAATATAAATACCAGCAGAACTATTAGCTGAAGCCCATCCCTTATTAAACGCGCGGGAAGTTTTACAACGGAACTTTCAAGAAATTTAATGTCATTAGTCATTCTTGAAAGAAGCTGACCGGTGGCATTTAACATATAATAGCTCAGCGACAAATACATGAGATGTCTGAATACCCTGTTTCTTAAATCCTTTGTTATGTTCTGGCCTATATAGGCCATAAAATATTTGCCGATATATGAAAAGATACCTTTAAGCAGAGCAATTATAATTACTATGCCGGCAAAATACCAAAGCATTGAGGTTTTCGATATAGTCTCAGGAACTACAAAATTTACAAAAGGAATCACCACATCGGCATTTTCTGCAAATATCCCGTCCATAAAAGGCTTTATCATAGCAATCATCGACGGAGTAAGAGCTCCCACAAATGCAAGGCTTATAAGAGCTACTATAAATTTACTTTTGTAGGGTTTTATATATCTGTATAATCTTTTTAATATTGTCTTATCTTCCATAAAATCTATTTAATAATCCCTCTTTTAGAATTCTCAATAAAATTCATCATATAATTTACATGTTCCGATTTTATAAGTTTCCCGGATTTAATCTTACTTACAGCTTTTTTAGTCGGTGTTTTCTTACGGAATATTATTCTATAAGTATCCTTGAGGTCTTTTCTCTCTTTCTCCGTAAAATTATTTCTCTTTAACCCGACACTGTTAAGTCCGTACATTTTAACGGGATTCCCTGCTACTTTGCAGTAAGGGGTTACATCCTTAGTAACCCTCGAACACCCTCCTATAATAGAGAACCTTCCTAGCCGGGTAAATTGATGTATCGGCGTCAGTCCCCCGATAATAACCCCGGTCTCAACTGTTACATGCCCTGCCAGAGTCGCACAATTAGCAATTACTGTTTTGTCTTCTATAATACAGTCGTGCGCAATATGGACATAAGACATCAACATATTTTTATTTCCTATTTTTGTCACTCCGCTGTGAACTGTTCCGCGGTTAATTGTAACATATTCCCTTATGGTATTGCCGTTGCCGATTAAAACTTTTGTAGGCTCGCCGTTATATTTTAAATCCTGGGGAGGGTTGCCTATAATTGTCCCTATTCCGATATAGTTATCTTCCCCTATGGCAGTATTTCCTTCAATAAGGACGCGGGCATCTATCTTTGTATTTTTACCTATACTGACATTATCCCGTATTACAGCATAAGGGCCTACACTGACCCCCTCTGCAATTTCCACATTATCTCCAATAATTGCTCTTTTGTCTATCATAATTACCTTTTATTATTTATCATACTTACCTTTTTACAAGCGAAAACATAAACTCGGCGGTAGCTACTTTCTTATCGCCTGAAAACACCTCTCCCCTCACTTTTCCGCCTTTTTCCCTGGCTCTTACAAGTTCAACTTCAGCTCTTAATATATCCATAGGCTTGACCTCACCTTTAAATTTAACATTTTGGATAATTATAAAATACGCAAGCTTGTTCTTAACTTCGGGACGGGACAGAAGCATAACCGCCGAAGATTGGGCAATAAATTCAATTATCAGAGCCCGCGGAAATACCGGACGCTCCGGATAATGTCCCTTAAAAAACGGTTCATCTACAGTAATATTTTTATACCCCGTAGCTTTATTTTTTTCTTTCCCCATAACTATTCTGTCTACCATCAAAAAAGGATATCTGTGGGGAAGAATACTCATTAACTCATCAATATCCATAATTCTGGCCTTGCTTTCTCCGGAGGTCGCACGCATATCATCTCTGAGTTTTTTGGTGATTTCAATATTTGCCGCATGCCCGCAGCGTATTGCTATAACTCTGGCCTTAAGCGGCCGCCCCAGCAAGTAGAGGTCTCCTAACAGGTCAAGTATTTTATGCCTGACAAACTCATCCTTAAACCTGAGTTTAGTATTTTTAATGCTTCGGGATCCGATTACAATGGTATTTTTTGTGTTACCCCCGAGTCCGAGTCCCATTTCTTTTATCTTATCTATTTCTTCTTCAAAACAATACGTCCTTGCCGTAGAGATATTATCAATATAGTTTTGGGGATTTAAATATATATCCTTAAATTGAGATCCCACCATATTATCATTGTAATGAAGAGTCAGACCTATAGAAAATTCATCCTCGGGTAAAACCATTATCTCGGTTTCACCTTTTTTTATGCTGAGAATTTTAGACGGGCGATAATACTTTCTTGCTTTATCTTGCTGTTTTATTCCGGCTTTCAGCAATGCTTCGGTAAATATACTCGCGCTGCCGTCACCAACCGGCAGCTCATCGGCATTTATATCAACCGTAAGATTGTCAATTTCCAGCCCTGCGGCAGCTGCAAGCAGATGTTCGATTGTCTGAACTTTTGCGGCCCCGTTTTCAACTGTGGTTCCCCGAAGCACTCCGGTTACAAAATCTATGTGTGCAGGCACTTCCGGTAAACCTGCTATGTCTACTCTTTTGAATTTTATACCGCTGTCTGCAGGAGCGGGCTTTAATGTAACTTTTGAACTGCAGCCGGTGTGAATTCCTATCCCTTCTATGCTGACATCTTTTTTAATAGTATGCTGCCGGGCATCCATTTATTTCTTAGAGTTTTTGTTTAACTTTTTTACCTGCTCGTATAAATCAGGAAGCCTTCTTATTAATACATTAAGTTTTCTGGCCACACGATGTTCGGTGGCCGGATACCCCGAAACCTTCTGTCCGGCTTTTACGTTCCGTGTTACTCCGGCCTGGGCGCCTACCTGGGCAGCGCGCCCAATCTTAATATGGCCGACCACTCCGGCCTGCCCTGCTAAAACAGCATAATCTTCAATCTCGGTTGAACCCGCTATGCCGACTTGTGAAACTATTAAACATCTTTTTCCGATCTTAACATTATGGGCTATCTGCACAAGATTATCTATCTTTGTGCCTTCTCCTATTTGGGTATTGCCGGGCGACCCCCTGTCTATGGCGACATTTGCGCCTATTTCCACATTATCGTCAATTATTACTTTACCAATCTGCCGCATCTTTATATGTCTTCCATCTTCTGTTGAATAGCCGAAGCCGTCGCTTCCTATGACGGACCCGGAATGGATTATCACATTATCCCCTAACTCGACTGATCTCAAAACAGACACATTGGGATAAAGCAGGCAATTCTTTCCTATTTTAACATCTTCTCCTACATAAACACCGGGGTATAAAATACTCCCCTTGCCTATTGAAACTCCGCTTTCCACTTTGACATTGTCCCCGATTGCAACATTTTCTCCTGTAACCACCCCGTCAGCCAATAGAGCTTTAGCGCTTATTCCGGATATCGGATGTTTTATCTTGCCTCTTATGAGTTCCACAACTTTCCTGAAAACCTTAACAGGGTCCTTAACTTTAAGCAGCGGGGCGTCTGTTTTTATAACACTTTGATCCGATACAATTACACATTCTGCTTTGCAGCCTGCAATGTTACTCTTGTATTTATCATTTGCCAGAAAAGTAATATCGCCTTTGCCGGCATCCTGAATTGTATTTACTCCGGTCAACTCAGTATCGCCGCCGCAGTTTACGGTCTCGCCGCCTGTGATTTTTACGATATCTTTTAACTTATAACTTTTCATTTATTATTTATTCTCCCTGTTTAAATATTTTATTATTTCTTCTGTTATATTTACCACAGAATCTTCGGAATATATAACTGTGTCTTTATCAAGAATTACAGTATAGCTGTCGGATTCGGCAATGCTGTCTATAGCATCATAAATATTACCCATAATTTTTGTCCTGAGGATTTCTTCTTGCTCAACTACAAATTCCTTGCTTTCTTCCATAATGTTTTTAAGCTCTTCCTCTTTGGTTTTTATCATATCCTCAAAAACTTCAAGTTCTTCCGGCGGAAGAGAATCTTTCTCTTTTACTAATTTATTTTTTACGGAAGCTATTCCCTGTTCCAACTCGGCTATCTTTTTACTTTTGTTTTCAACTGTTTCTTTCAGTTCTTTTCTTGCTTTTTTTATATCTCCGAGCCGGTTAAATACTTCCTCCATATTAACATAAGCTATCTTTGTGGAAGTTATCATCAGGGCAGAAGGAGACGAGAGCAAGAAAAACATTAAAAACAGAACAATTAAATTCATTTTTTTAAAAATCATTAAAATATATCTCCCAGAGTAAAATACCAGGACCAGTCTTTCGGCCTTTTATCTATACCGTATCCCCAGTCCAGACGAATCGGAAAAGCTCTTGTTTTAAACCTGATACCCATCCCCATTCCCCTCTTTAAATTACTTGTGCCTAAACCGGACTCCAGATTAATACTGTTAAAATAACGCCATGTAGATCCCACATCATAAAAAAATGCGCCCTGTAAAATGGTCTGCCCCTGCTCAGAAAATATAGGAAATTTTATTTCTGCATTCATAGTCAATTTATAGTTCCCGCCCTCCGGGGCGCCTATATCACCCCAACTTTCGTAACCGCGTACAGATTCAGCTCCCCCCACATCAAATCTTTCATAGACGGGAACCTGCGAAGTGTCCGAATAAGGAGAAACAAGGCCTGTTTCTAAATTCAGCACACCGGTAAGTTTTTTCCAAACCGGTTTAAAAAATGTGGCTTTGCTTTCAAATTTTAGAAAATTTTCAGTCCCGCCGAGCAATCCTCCGGCAATCTGATTTGACGCCCTCATAAAAATGCCTTTCCTGGGATTAAAAGGATAATCACGGGTATCAAATATTAAAGTCGGCGTTAAGCTTGAAGTAGTATCCCGGTCATTGCTTATCTGGTCTTCTATATTACTGTCTATCTGATATATTTTTACCTGCTCAAGAGTATATTTTAAATATCCTGTAAAATAATTTGTGAAATGCCGGCCAAGGCTGAGGCTGCCTCCCGCCCTGCTCTCTTTATAATCCTCATTTTGATAATAACGGGTTCGGATCGTATTGTATGCGCTGACGCTAAAGGGGGTAGGTGTATTAAAAAGATAAGGTTCATTGAAATCTACCCGATAATTTTGTTTCTCTTTCCCGAACTCCCACATCAGCGAAAGTTTTTGCCCCCGTCCGAAAAGATTATCCTGCGAAATTTTAACCGTCCCCACAAGCTTATCCTGAGTTGAATACCCGGCTCCTATACTTGCCGACCCTGTTTTTTGCTCCTCAACCACAAATATAAGGTCAGTCCTATCCGGACTTCCGGCGGGCAGCATTTTAACCTGAACATCTCTGAAAACACGTAATCTGTATATCTCCGCCTGAGTCATGCGTACTTTTGATATATCAAAAGGATCTCCGGCCTCCAGTTGAAATTCTCTTTTAATTACATAATCTTTTGTTACATAATTGCCGTCAAAATATATATTATTTACAAAGACCTTGGGGCCTTCCATAATATTATATTGTATCTTTACCTGGTTTTTTTCATTATCAAAAGCATAGTCAGGCCTTACCTGCATGCGAATATATCCTTTTTTGCCGTATAATTCCTGTATTGCGGCCATGTCTTTTCTGACATCTTTTTGGGAATATATATCCCCTTTTTTTACTGAAATATTCTCAGAAATCTTATCAATGGGGATTTTTTTAAACCCTATTACTGTAGTTTTATCTACCTTAAATTTGAATTTTTCATCTATAAATATTGTAATATAAACTTCTTTATCCAGGGGACCGTAACTTATAAGGGGGGCCGATATCTCAACATTAATATAGCCGTTATTTTTATAATAGTTCTCGAGCTTTTGTATATCTTCTTCAATCTGGTTTTGCTTTAATATTTTACCTTCTATTGTTTCCAGAAGCTTATATATTTTTTTATACCTCTCCTTAACAACACCTACCAGTTTTATTTTGGAAACAGTGATTTTGTTTCCTTCCTTTATAAAATAAGTTACTGTAATATTACTCTTGTCGTCTTTTGAAAAATAAGCTTCGGCCTTGCATTTAAT
>JAQICQ010000017.1 GCA_027858455.1 Elusimicrobiota bacterium
GCGTTTGTTTCATCAATGGAGAGAGGTAGTTCAAATAATATAGGCTCAAGCGCGGGTTCTTTGATATGGAGGGGCAAGGATAGCTCGGGAGGGTATGTTCCCGCCGGAGTTTATCTTTACATAATAGAGGTTACCGGTTCCGAAGCTGGTTCAGGAAAAAGGGCAGTAAGCGGAACTGTTATAGTAGCAAGATGAAATATTTTAAATTAAAATTATATATTTTGGTAGCAATATTGAGCTTTAATACGGCCGCTCTCCGCGCTCAGTTTATAGACACGGGCGCCGGCGCGCGGGCAGCCGGTATGGCAAATGCTTTTACTGCTGAAGCAAGCGGACCGGAAACCATATATTACAATCCGGCGGGAATAGTAAATGCCGGGACTTATCAGCTGGCCACTTCCTACAGCCGCCTCTTCTGGGGTTTAACCGATAAATCTAATCTCGGCAAAGGTTATATAGGCTACATAATGCCGGTAAATGAAAAAATAGGAGCGGGCTTTGCCTGGCATCATTTCATGCTTGATAATTATTACAGCGAAGAAACTTTTTGTTTTTCAGGAGCTTACCGGGTTAATGATAAGCTCTCTGCGGGATTAAATCTTAAATTATTAAATAAGAATTATGCTTCCACGCCCTATACCGAAAGCAGCGTTGATTTAAATACCGGACAGGTTTCTCCGGAGATTAATCCTGTATTTAAAAATGGATATTCAAAATTCGGTTTTACCCCGGATATAGGAGCTTTGTACAGGTTTAATTACGCGCACAGAGTCGGGTTGTCTCTTAAAAATATAACACTGCCGGATATGGCTCTCTCTGACGAAGATACCGACCGCCTTCCTCTGGAAATAAAAACGGGCTACAGGTATATAACCGGCAACATGAGAGTCCTCGTTGATTTAGGGTATTCTGCGGATGATTTTAATTTTTACACCGGCGCGGAGAATTGGTTTTTAGGAAAAACTTTTGCTGTAAGAGGAGGAATAGGTATAGGCTCAAGGCTTTATCGCAACGCCGCCCTTGGAGCCTCGTACAGATTCAATAATACATTTAAAATTGACTATGCGTTTAATTATCCTCTCGCGGGCATAGCTTCGACTTACGGAACCCATAAACTGGGATTTATAGTTAAATTCGGCGTTCTTTCAAAAGCAGAAAAGGATTCTCAAGACGACGGAAGGCCTATTTCCAAAGAAGATAATACCCGTGCAAACGAAGTTGTCGATTCAGGGATGAAACTCTTTGAAGAAAATAAGTTTCTGCAGGCCAGAGAAAAATTCAGAGAAGCCCTTAAAATTAATCCCGAAAGCAGTGTGGCAAAAGCTAAACTTGAAGAAACTGTAAAAATGCAGCAGGTTGTATCGGATAAAATCCGCGAATCAAAAAAGAAATACCTCAAAGGTGTCTATCATCTTAACAGAAGCGAATATAGAGAAGCAGCTTTGGTATTTGAAGAACTGCTGAATATAGATACTATGGGAGACGGAGAGCTTGAGGACCTGCATGTTCGTTCCCGGGAGAAATATGACGAGCTGAAAAATGAAAAGGTTGTTCGGGTTGGAAATTATATTTCTAAAGCCGAAGATTATTACAGTAAATTAAGATATGACGATGCTCTCAAATATTACCGCAAAGCGCTGGAAGTTATGCCTTCAAACACAAAAGCGCGTTCAGGGGTAGAAAAGGTAAACTCTAAATTTATTGAAAAATATTATGAGGCGGGCATAAATTATCACCTTGATGAAAATTACGGGAAGGCGCGCGAAGAATTTGAAAAAGTACTTAAATTAAACAAGAACCATAAGCAGTCCCTGAATATGCTTAAAATAATAGGGGAGGAAAGATAATTTGAAAAGATATAAAATATTAATTGCAGCGGTTCTTTTATCCGGTTTTTTCAGAGCTGATTTATATGGCGTCGGAGAGGAAAGATATATAGGATTTAATTTTTTTAAAAGAGGAGCCGAGTCAGTTAAGATTACAGGCAATTTCGGCAAGAACAAAAAAATAGTAAGTTTGCCTATGCTTAATATATCGTCCAAACAATGGACTTTAAGTTTAAAACTGTCTCCTAATTTTTATTATTACAGATATATTATTGATGATAATAAACAGAGGACTGACCCGTTTATAGACGATCAAGTTGAGATATCCTCCGGAGTTCTTAAGGGGGAATGCAGCTTATTAAAAGTATTTCCTGAAGAATTTAACGATTATATAAATATGGGAGATGAATTTTTTCGTGAGGGCAAATTTCGTGAGGACAAAGAAGAATGGGCCGTGGATGTTTTTTTTAAAGCGGTTAAAGAATATTCTAAAGAGAGGGAGGGGTATGTTAAACTGGCCGGAACTTACGAGGCGCTTGAGCGGTACGGCTTTGCCGCTGATGCGTATCTTGCATATCTTGAAAATAGCAGTAAAGATTACGGAATAAGAAGAAAATTGGCTCTTGTATATGAAAAACTGTACCGGGTTACCGAAAAGAAAGATTTTCGTAAAAATGCTACAGACCAGTGGATCAAACTTATAGAAGCCGGCCGGTACGTGGAAGAAGCAAAAGAGTATCTTAACAGGTAATAAGAGAGGTTAAAAAATGAAAGGGAAAGCAAAAAAATGGAGACGAAAGCAATATTTAATTAAAAAGATTCAGCTTAAATATGCGATTATGGTCGGGGTTATAATGGTGATACTTTTAGGAATATCACAGTTATATACTTATTACAGTTTGCAGGCGGTTTTACCCCAGATTCTTTCCACCGAAATAGGAAGCCGTATTAAGTCGCTGCAGATTACTTTATTATTGCTTAGTTGCGGTTATATTATTATAATGGTTATGGCAACTGTTTATATAACCCATAAGATGGCCGGGCCTGTATACAGGATAGAGGAAGATCTGAAAAATTTATCCGAAAAGCCGGATCTTTCTTTCCGGTTCGGCACAAGGGATAAAGATGAGTTTAAAGAACTGGTAACTCATTTAAATAGTTTTATGAATAGTTTATCAAGAGAAAGTAAATTAAAAGAAAAGGAGAAAAATAATGGTTAGTAAAATGAAAAAAGTATATACAACCCGCCAGGTCGGAAATTTTTGCGGAGTAGACCTTACTACAGTTATTAACTGGGTAAAACAGGGTAAGATAAACGCTTATAAGACCGCCGGCGGACACAGGAGAATACCCCGGCAAGACCTTCGTAATTTTATGGAGGAATACAGCATGCCCATACCGGACGAAATAAGGGAGACGGAGGGATTGAAAATTCTTGTGGTTGATGATGATCCCAATATTCTGACACTTATCAGTAACGCAATGAAAAGGTCGCCTAAGGATTATAAGCTGGCTACGGCCGCCGATGGTTTTGAGGCCGGGAGTAAATTAGAGCGTTTTAAACCAAATCTTGTAATATTGGATATCCGCCTTCCGGGAATAGACGGTTACAGCATAATAAAAAAGATAAGAAAAGAAGACAAAGGCAAGAAAATACTTGCAATTACAGCATACGGCGATAACGAAACAAAAGATAAAATTCTGGCCGCCGGCGCGGACGGTTATCTGGCTAAACCGTTTTCAATAGACGAGTTTATAGGGACTGTGTTGGATATGAGCAAGAATATATAATATCTGTATAGTAAAAAACAGAAATTATTTAAGTATTTCAGAGTTTAGGGATTATTAATATCCATGAGATATAATTGATGAAACATTCAAGTTTTGTTCATCTGCATCT
>JAQICQ010000020.1 GCA_027858455.1 Elusimicrobiota bacterium
GGTTTACTTTTGTGCCGGGTTATGCAAAAAGCGCTTATGATGCGACTTTTTTTACCGGCGGTGTCGGCTTTCCGCTTAACAGCTCGGTAGATGTAAATATAGCAGGAGCTTATGGAAAAAGAAATTATGTAGGAGCGGCGGCGACATTCAGCGAAACGGATCTTGAAATTGATGAAACTATATCAAGGCTGGCTCTGACTACGATATGGAAATTTTAAAAAATGAAAGTAATTAAAAAGACAATAATATATACAGGCTTATTTCTTGTTTTTTGCGGCAGCCGAATTTTAGCTGCCCCCATAACAGTAAAACAGGCCGAAGATGTTTCTAAAGTAAAAACTTTTGTATGGAATTCATCTACCGAAAAATTTAAAGCTGCAAGTATAACAGGGGATTACACCGTAAAAGAAACATTATCTGTAAATGACAGTAATAATATCACCCGGTTTTATATATCCAACCTTAAACCGGAAGGATTTATTGTTCTTTCGGCCAGTGACGCAATAAAACCTGTTATAGCCTATTCAAAAAAGGGTCGGTTTAATGCGGATGAAACAAGTTTTCTTTTTCAAATTATAAAAAAAGACATTAATAACAGATTAAGAGCTGTACCGGTTACCGAAAAAGAAGTTAAAGAAAAGAACAATGAACTTTGGAAAAATTATTTAAACGACAGGAAAGAAGATAACAAGAAAACATCTGTTTTTCGGGCCCAGTCTATAACACAATGGCCATCAGGAAAAAATGACGGATGGCTTGATACTACCTGGGATCAAAGTTCTCCATATAACGATAAGTGCCCAATGGATATTGACCAAAGTTCAAGGAGTGTTGCCGGCTGTGTAGCGATTGCCATAGCCCAGGTAGCCCAATATCATAAGTTTCCCAAACAAATAATTTTAAAAGATGAACATAGGTATATTACAGAGACAAGAGAAATAAATATTGACGATGATTCGGATACCCATGATTTTCCGGATTTTGAAGAAGTAAACAATAAGCTTGCGGAAATAGATTACTCGGATGTCGGTGAATATCCCTACCTTGTATTTGCGGTCGGGGTTATGGTGGAAATGGATTATAAATCATCGAGTTCGGGCGCCGTGCCGACAGCAGATGACTTAACTGTAGATTTGAATTTTGAAAATGCCATAGATGCTTATGGGTATAAAAACAATTTCTATCAAGTCTTAAAGGATGACATTAAAAATGCCCGGCCTGCTTTATTGGGCATAGAAGAGGCCGATGGAAGTGGTGATCATATGATAGTTGCTGACGGTTACAGGATAAGCGGAGAGTATCATCTTAATTTCGGATGGGGCAATTCAAATCCAGGCGGGGGAACTAATCCTACTGCTGCTTGGTATTCTCTGCCGGAAGGAATGCCTGCGGGGTATTCAATAATAACGAGTGGAATATTGAAGATTGAGGCCCCCGGAACTTATTCTAATAGTACTTCGGGAACGATAAGTTTTCCAAACCCCTATAATATTAATGAAAATAGTAGGGTAACTATAGCTTTACCTGATGATGCGGAAGGGGACAGCATAGAAAAAACCAGGATATATACAATAGGAGGAAATCTGGTAAAAGAGTTAGAGGGGGGAATTACCAGTTCATGGAATGGGAGAAATGAATCAGATAATGTTGTTAATTCAGGTTTATATCTATATGCAGTCCGAACTGAGATGGGGAAAATATACCGGGGAAAAATAACTTTATTGCGGTGAAGCGGATTGAAAGATGAAAAAAATATTTATGTTTGCAGCTATTTTAATTTCAGCCGACATAATAATCTCAGGAGCATCCGAAATGACTTTTTTTTCTACTCAGTCCGGGCGTCGGGTCCGGGTGGTAAAAGATGAGGTCTTGGTTAAATTTAAAGAGAGCTATAAAGAGAGAGCAGCCCTGCATAAATCTATGGGGGTAAATTAAGTTAAAGAAAATACAAAGCTTGGATTTGAGAAAGTAAAAATACCTTCAGGCAAGACCATTAAAGAAGTAATTAAAAATTATACAGATAGCGGAGCCGTTGAATATGCCGAGCCTAACTATATTTATAATGCTTTTAAAACTCCCGATGATACGGATTATCCAAAACAGTGGGGGCTTGAAAAGATTGATGCTCCAGAAGGGTGGGATATTACTACAGGAGGCGGCGCTGTAATTGCAGTGATAGATTCGGGCATAGCTTATAATCACCCCGACCTGGCAGCTAATATCTGGGCAAATACCGGTGAGGTTTCAAGTTCAAGCGGCACAGATAGCGACGGGAACGGCTATATAGATGATACAAGAGGGTGGGATTTCCATGATGACGACAATGATCCGTCCCCGGATAACACGGATGAAAATCACGGCACTCATGTCGCCGGAATTGCAGGCGCGGTATCAAATAATTCTACCGGAACAGCGGGAGTGTCGTGGTCGGATAAACTTATGGCAGTGAAATGTTTCTATGATGAAGACGGAGATCTGCCGGTTGCGGAGATCGCCGATATCGCAGAGGGTATTAAATATGCGGCTGATAACGGAGCGGATATAATAAATATGAGTTTTGGTTCTATAGAAAAGTCCAAGACGCTTGAAGATGCTGTTAATGCAGCTTACAATAAGGGGGTTTTTCTGGTGGCGTCA
>JAQICQ010000028.1 GCA_027858455.1 Elusimicrobiota bacterium
ATATATATTTTAATAGTATAAACAAAAAGTTGTAGCGGGAGTTATTATGATATGAAATTAAAGTTCTGGGGATGCCGCGGTTCAATACCCGTGCCGGACGCAAGGATGATTGAATACGGCGGCAACACAACTTGTCTTGAAGTGATGATAAACGGCCGGGTCATAATTATTGACAGCGGCACGGGAATCAGGAAACTCGGCGAAGAATTAATTCAAAGAGGCTCCAAAGATATAGATATGTTTATTACTCATTCTCACTGGGATCATATCCAGGGATTTCCTTTTTTCAAACCCATATATTCAGACGATTTTAATATTAATATCTTCGGCTGTAAAAATTCATATAAAGAACTGAAAGATATACTCTCACATCAGATGTCGTTTGAATATTTTCCCGTAAGGTTTTCGGAGTTAAGTTCCAATATTAATTTTGAGGACGGGTGCGAAAATTACTATAATAAATACGGCTATAAAATAGATATAATTGAAACCAATCATCCTATAACTACTATAGCATTTAAAATTGAAAACAAGTCCCATTCTCTTGTGTTTATGACGGATAACGAATTAAAAAGCAAAAACCCGAAAACTTCTCATAAAGATTTTGTGGAATTCTGCCGGGGAACCGACTATCTGATACATGATGCGCAGTTTACCGGGGAAGAATATAAAGATTCTCACGGTTGGGGGCATTCAACTTTTGAACAGAGCATGGATCTTGCTGCCCATGCGGGGGTCGGCAATCTGGTCTTTTTCCATCATGACCCCAACCGGGAGGACGATAAACTGACAGAGCTTACGGAGAAATATAAGATTATGTCCGAAGACAGGGGAGACAGTTTTAATATAATCACCGCCAAAGAACAACGCATCATTGAGATTAGCTGACAATCTCAGGCAGGGAATACTCTTTAAATCTATTTGAATTATTTCTTAATTTATTATATAATTATGTAGTTTTATGGAACACGAAAAATTAGTAAGAAAATACAAAGACGAACTTGTCTCGGTTTATTCAATAGCCGGCAAAAATCATGATCCCTCAGGGATTAAAAGGTATGCAATTTCCACGCGTTTTACCCGGGATTTTATGAACTTTCCCGAAATAGTAAATATAGATTTTACCCGTAATATGAACCGCGGGATATCGGCCGCGCTTACGGGAATTAATCATCTTGAGCATCTCAGCATGATAGATTCAAGGTCAGTTAATGTTTATAATATTTTAAGAGGAGCCCTGAATTTTCAGGTGCCGTCGGCCTTAAACAGGGCATTTGGATACAAGTGGCACAGCAGTTCTTATATATCAAGCCAGAGAGTTTTAAAAGAGGGCAAATTTGAGATAAGCGATGATTATTACAGAAAATTTATAGTTCCGGATAATGCTACTATATATTCAGCTGATATCGTTGCTTCGGGAAATTCCCTGGACAATGCGCTTAAATATTTAGATGCTTATATGCAGACACATAACGCCAGCATTAAAAATTTTGTATTTTTTACAATTGGATGTATTGAAGCATCACGGATTATGAAAAAATGGCATAAGCATTTCAAAAAAAACTATCCGGACTACGACAGGACAATACTCTGTTATTTAGAAGGGCGTTTTAATCTTGCCGGAGAAGATACTCCGGTTCATAATTGTAAACCGGATACGGATCTGCTAAGGAATTATAAACTGGGGGCGCTGCTTACTCCGGAATACGAATTTTCACAGTTTGAGAAACTGATAATCGCGTTAGAAGCCTGTGTAATATATGACGGGGGTAAGAAAGGGTTTGAGCCGGTAAACCATATAAAAGAAATCCAGGGTTTCTGGGAAAAACAGCTTATATATGCCGAAAAGAAGGATATGTCGTTATGGGATGAATATAATTTGCGGTTTCCGCTTGACCATTATTTTAAAGATATTGCTGAATTTAAAGATGGGTCTTTCGGAAGGCTTAAAGAAAAAAAGAGCGCTTACTGGGAAGGACTCACAGAAGATGAATACAGAAAACTTTATGGAAGGTTTAAACTTATCTGGGGTTCAAAACGCATAGAAAGAGCAAAAGAGAGCGGGAGTTTTGCTCATGAATGCAGAAAAAAGATTAAGTATTTAAGCAGTTTACATAAAAAGTTGAGTTAATAATATGAGTATACTTACACATGATGAAATTTTAAAAGAGATTAAAGCCGGGCGGATAAAGATAGAACCATTTGAGCCTGAGCTAGTAGGGCCGGCATCGGTGGATTTAAGGCTGGATAACAAATTTCGGGTATTTAAAAAGATACATGACTCTTTTGCCGTCAAAGAAGATTCCGACTATGAGGAGGTTACGAACTACATTGAGGTTCAGGATTATTTTTTGCTTATGCCCGGCGAAAGCGTGATGGGTATAACTAAAGAGACCATAACCCTGCCGGAAGATATAAGCGGATGGCTGGAGGGAAGAAGTACTTTTGCCCGGCTTGGGCTTACGGTACATGTTACCGCCAGTTTTATGCATCCGGGAATAAATAATAAACAGGTACTGGAAATAAATAATGTTTCTTCCATACCTTTAGAGCTTTACCCCGATACTTATATATGCCAGTTTATTTTCCAGCGTTGCGAAGGAAAAGCGCGTTATAAAGGTAAGTTTAAAGAACAGACCCGTCCTTGACCCGTTTCTGAAAGGCTTTATCTACTTAATCTACTTACTGTCAGCAATAATTTAAGAGTTCCAGCAAAATAATCCGTATAATATACAAAATAAGTAATAATTAATAATAAAAGGAAAACAAAAATGAATAAAAATGTAATTACAGGAAAAATAGACAAACACAGGTCCGGATTTGGTTTTTTAATAAGGGACGACGGTATAAAACCCGATATCTATATTAAGGAAAAAAACCAGAAAGGAGCTATGGATAACGACCTTGTGGCCGTTAAGATAATAGCAGAAAAGAAAAAAGCTAAACCGGAAGGCAAAATAACAAAGATATTAGAAAGAAAATCGGTAAATATTGCGGGAACTTATACCGTAAATAAAAAATGGAAAGGCGTTATACTTTTGGGTTCTAATTCAAAGCGGGTGGATATAACAGAAAACAAACTTTCTGAGAAAGTAAAAGTCGGAGAGAGGGTTTGTGTCCATCTTGACCGTATACCCCAAAAGAAAAAGAGAGGTTCCGGCCGGATAATTGAAATACTGGGAAGGGCCGGCAAATACAGCACATAAGTTAAGATAACTCTTTTAAGAAACGATATTAAAAGAGAATTTGACAGCGCCGCAAAACAAGAAGCAGCGTCGGTGAGGGATGATATCGGCGATATTTCTGCTGGGGGGCGTAAAGATTTAAGAGGGCTGAATTGTTTTACCATAGATCCGGAAAGCTCTAAGGATTTTGACGATGCCGTTTCCATAGAAAAAATCCAAAAAGGTTATAGACTGGGGGTGCATATAGCTGATGTTTCGCATTTCGTTAAAGAAGGTACGGCTATAGATAAAGAAGCCGCAGAAAGAGGGACCAGCACATATCTGCCGGGAAGGGTAATCCCGATGCTTCCCGAAGCATTGTCCAATAATATTTGTTCGCTGCGGCCTGGCAAGGACCGTATGGCTGTGACTGTTTTTATAGATATCAGCCAAAGCGGCGAAGTTCTCGGTCATGAGTTTTTTAAAAGTGTTATTAAGAACAAAAGAAGATTTACCTACGGGGAGGTAGACAGGATACTTAAAGGCAGTAAAGATGCCGGTAAAGAGACCAATAAAGATTTAGAGCGTATGGTTTCTATAGCAAAGAAATTAAGGAAAAAACGGGAAAAAAGAGGAAGCATAGATTTTGAATTTCCCGAGCTTGATATAAAATTAAAATCCGACGGCACAGTTGACGAGATAGCGAGGGTTCAAAGAACTATGTCGCATCGCCTTATTGAAGAATTTATGATACTTTCAAACGAAGTCGTCGCGGGATTTATGTCCCGTCATAAGATTCCTTCTTTATACAGACTGCATGAGAAACCCTCGCCGGAAAAGCTTGAAGCTTTCAGAAATTTCATACAGCCGTTCGGGTTTACACTGCCGAAAGATAAAGAAGTAACTCCCGGCCATTTGCAGGCTATTTTAGACAGCATAAGAGACAGCAAGGAAGAAGTAGTAATAAGCACCATGATGCTCCGTTCTCTGCAAAAAGCGGTATATTCCCGGGAAGATGGAGGCCATTTCGCCCTGGCATCAGAGCATTATACTCACTTTACTTCACCGATAAGGCGATATCCCGATCTTATCGTTCATAGAATTCTCACTGATGTAATTGAAAAAGATATAGGTGAAGTTAAAGAAAGTAAAAGATACAAAGAGAAACTTAAAGAATGGGGGGATATGTTCAGCAGTAAGGAGCAAAATTCCGTAAGCGCTGAAAGAGAAGCCCAGGAGCTTAAATTAATGGAATATATGCAAGACAGGGTGGGCGAAACTTTTGAAGGCATAATAAGCGGTACTACTTCTTTCGGGATTTTTATAGAGCTTCCCGACGGTCTCGAAGGCTTAATCCATGTCAGGGAAATGAAAGATGATTATTATATATTTAATGAAGATAATATGGTATTAAAAGGACGCAGAAAAGGCAAAAGATTTAAACTCGGCGAGAGCGTTAAGGTAAAACTTGTCAAAGTGGACCTTCAAAAAAGACAGGTTGATTTTTTGCCGGCCAAATAATTTTTTTTTAAAAACAATAAAATAGGGCC
>JAQICQ010000082.1 GCA_027858455.1 Elusimicrobiota bacterium
ATATTTTTGAGTCTTGTTTCTATTGTATTGCCCGATCGGTAAACAATTTTCCCGGCAGGGGAAGGCCGCACACCGTCTCTTTTACGGAGAAGAAGGGTTATATTGAGTTTTTTTTCAAGGTTTGCTATATGGTTTGATATTGTTGGTTGTGAGAGGTTGATCTCGTCGGCCGCCGCAGAAAAACTTCCGCTGTCAATTATCTTTAAAAGACAGTTTATTTCCTTAAGGGTTATATCCATAAATAATACTCCTTTTTTGTATAGATTTTGTCTATTTGACATATAAATATAACAAATATAATATAAGAAAGCAAATGTTTAACGGATTAACGGAAAGGAGAAATTAAAATGGCAAAGACGTATGAAAAAATGTGGCGGGAGCTTGGTATGGATGTTGAGAAACATTGCAAACTACTGTCGGCGCTTACTGTCGCTTACAGCGACATATATCTTTCTCAAATATACCGGCCGGAAGGGACCGGTTATCTTGATTTTGTGGTTTCCGAAGCCCACGGCTTAAGGATAGAGGAACTGATTAATGCGAAAAAAGACGGTAAAAAAATTATTGGTTCGTTTTGTCTTTATGTCCCGGAAGAGATTATCATTGCTCTTGGCGCTATCGGGGTGGGGCTCTGCGGAGGAATTGATTTTGAACCCGAGAATGTTCACAGTTTTACGGGCAGCAGAAATATATGTCCGCTTATACAGTCCTTTATGGGGTTTAAGCTTTCGGGGGTCTGCCCTTACTTTGAGGCCGCCGATTTACTTGTCGGGGAAACTACCTGCGACGGTAAAAAGAAAATATATGAAAGGTTAAATGAACTGCAGGAAACTTATGTTGTGAATCTGCCTCCGAACTGTTCATCCGATACCGGATATGAATATTTTAAGAAGGAGATGGGGAAATTAATTCATAAGCTGGAAGATTTAACGGGGAATAAACTTACTGCTGAAAATCTTGCCTCCGGAATAGAAAAAGTAAATCAAAAAAGAAAGACTATAGAAAAACTTTATTCTTTCAGGAAAAATAAAAAAGTCCCTATATCCGGCAAAGACGTGCTCCTTGTCAGCCAGCTTGCGTTCTATGAAGATATAGACAGATTTAACGAAAAGATTGGCGAGCTTAACGAAGAAATAGAAAGTTCCGGAAAGTATATCCCGGGTTCGGAAAGCATGAAAAGAATAATGATTACCGGCACCCCCATGGCTCTGCCTAACTGGAAAATCCACCATATAGCGGAAAGCACGGATGAAGCGGTTGTAGTATGCGAAGAGACCTGCACCGGGACGCGGTATTTTGAAAACAGTTTTTCGGCTACCGGCGATATGGACAAAGACCTAAATAATGTTTTTAGGCATTACAGCTCCATTAACTGCGCATGCTTCACCCCTAATCCGGAAAGGATTGATGATATAATACGGTTGGCCAAAGAATATAGCGCAGACGGGGTCATAGTAAATAATTTGCTTTTCTGCACCGATTATGCTCTGGAAAATTCAATTGTAGAAAAAAGATTAAACGAAGCCGGGATTCCCGCATTGCGCCTTGAAACCGATTATTCGGTTTCTGATACCGAAACTATAAAGACCCGTATTGAAGCATTTATAGAGACCCTTTAAAATGGAAAGGTATATTGGGATAGACGCCGGCTCAAGATGCGTAAAGACAGCTGTTATAGAAGAGAGCAGGGTAATAAAAACAGAAATAGTAAGTTCGGTGAAATTTGACAGAAAGCATATTAAGAAACTTGCTGAATTAAGTTTGGGATATTCCGGAGTAGGTTTAACGGGGTACGGCCGTTCTATGCTTCTGGATAAATTTAATCCGGACAGTTGTAATAAAATCACGGAAATTACCGCAGCGGTAAAAGGCGCTGAATTTAAAGAAATAAAGGTCTCCGGTATTATAGATATAGGCGGGCAGGATACAAAGATAATAAAAGTTGAGGACGGCTATAAAATCAGCAATTTTAAACTTAATGATAAATGCGCCGCCGGAACGGGTAGATTTATTGAATTAATATTAAATTCTCTTGATATGGAGTTTGAAGATTTAAACGACCTTGATATTGATAAACTAAACGAACCTTCTATAAATTCAACTTGCGCGGTATTTGCCGAAACGGAAGTAATTCAGCTTCTTTACGGCGGGTATTCAAAAGAAGAACTTATATCAGCTGTCTTTAAAAGCATAGCAAAAAAAGTTATACTTTCTAATGCATCTTTAATTAAAGGGCCGGTTATTTTTATAGGAGGTGCTGCCGGTTTTATGCCTTTAAAGCGGTGGATAGAAAAGATTCTCGGGCAAAAAGTATATGTGCCCCGGTATCACTGGTTTAACAATGCCATAGGCGCAGCTTTAAGCGTTATGGAAAAAAATAAAAAAAAGGAGAAAATAAAAATATGAAAGAAATTGATGTATGTTCAAAACCGTGTCCTCAGCCGGTAATAGCGACAAAAAATGCTATGGAAGAGAACCCGGTTGAGATTTTAAATATAATAGTAGATGACGAGGCGGCAAAAATAAATGTCACCAGGTTTGCAAAAAGCAGGAATTATAAAGTTGAGCAAAAAAAGTCATCAGGCGGAAAGACCGCAATTAAACTTTTGCCCCCTGATAAAGATAAGACCGCAGTATCCGCCAAAAAGAAGGTGAACGCCGAAAAGAATGAGAACAGCACTGTTTTTTTTCTAAAAACCTATGAGCTCGGGAGACCGGATAAAGAACTCGGGGAGCTTTTAATGAAAACTCTTTTTCAGACAATTCCGGACATGGACAGCTTTCCTTCAAAGATTGTATTTATGCATGGGAGCGTAAAGCACACAGTTAAAGATTCAAAAACTCTGAGGCAGGTGAAAAAACTCGAGGCTCTTGGAATTGATATAGTTGTATGCGGTACCTGTCTGGATTTTTACGGATTAAAGGATGAACTGGCTGTTGGAAGGATATCTAATTTTTTTGAAATTGCCTCTATTTTAAGCGGAGCGGATAATACCGTTACTCTTTAATCTTTACCGGTACTGCCGAACCCCCCGTCACCCCGGGAAGAATCATCTAAGGTGTCAGTTTCATCCCAGCTTATTTTCTCTATTTTTTGAAGGACGGCTTGAGCTATACGCATACCGCCTGGAACAGTTACGGATTTTTCAGAAGTATTTAAAAGTATAACTCCTATCTCTCCCCTGTATCCGGCATCTATGGTTCCGGGAGAATTTAAGACCATTAGACCGTCTTTTATAGCAAGACCGCTTCTGGAGCGTATCTGAATTTCCAAACCTTCGGGAACCGCGACCTTGATTCCGGCAGGTATAAGGGCTCTTTTACCGGGAGCAATTATTGTATCCTCGCCGGCATTTATTAAATCCATGCCGCTGTCGCCCGGGTGGTTGTATTCAGGCAGGGGTATATCTCTTAACTTTTTTATTTTAATCTTTTTCATTATTTTGTATACTACATTATTGAAAAGATATTGCAAGTTTTGTTATCTAAGAGAAACTATTAGCGAAACCATTAGCGGAATTATTAAATATGAAAGTAAAAATAAAAATATATTATGCCGATACCGACTGCGGGGGAGTTGTATATTATGCTCGCTATCTCGAGTATTTTGAACGCGCCAGAACGGAATTTTTTGAGAGCAAGGGTTTAAGTGTAAGAGAACTTGCCGAAAACGGAATTTTGTTTGTAGTAAGATCCGCTTCAATTGATTATATTTCTCCGGCTAAATACGGCGATATTATCATTGTTGATATAAAACTTCAAAAGCTAAAGGGAGCAAGCCTGGTCTTTTCTTACAAAATATCGGAAAGTTCAGATGAAAAACTTTTAGTTACCGGCAGCACTAAGTTAGCAGCTGTCGATAAAACTATGCGCCCCGCAAGAATACCCGCGGAGGTCGCAAATAATATAAGGGTTGACTTATAGGGGAACAAATCTTAAAATACTTGCATGATTTGGTTTAAACTAATAAAAAAATTAATAAAGGCGCTCAATGCCGACGCAGAACCCGGAGAGCTTGCCGGAGGGGTTATACTCGGGCTTATGCTCGGACTTACTCCTGCGTTTGCTCTGCATAATTTAATTGTTATAGGGCTTATAATAATACTTAATGTAAATATATCCGCGGCCATATTTTCTTCTATCTTATTTGGTATTATAGGATTGTTTATAGACCCGCTTTCCGGTATCATAGGAGAGAAACTGCTCCTCTCGGGAGCGCTGCAGAATTTTTGGACAGCTGCTTACAACATTCCCGTAATACCCCTTACCGGATTTAATAATACTGTTGTGCTGGGTTCGTTTATGATTTCTCTTATATTAATGGTTCCTCTCTTTATTTTATCTAAAAAATTTATTGTTTTATACAGAGAGAAATTTGCCTCCAGAGTTGAAAAATTTAAGATTGTAAAACTTCTCAAAGCTTCAAAACTCTACAAGATATATGCAAGGGTTAAATTATGAAATTAAATTTTAAAAGATTTATTCCCCTTACTCTTATTATGATTATCATCATAGGCGGGTTGGCTTT
>JAQICQ010000122.1 GCA_027858455.1 Elusimicrobiota bacterium
ATTATATATATTATTTGCAGTTACAACAAATTTAAACTTCTAAATATATTTTAGATACATTAAATTTGTAGCTCTTTTGATATACTGTAATAAAAAGTTAAAGTTTAAATTTAAAAGGTTGACAGGATCGATAAGTTATCTTAAAATTTTTACAGTAGATGGGATGTGTGAAGAACATATATATACAGCAGGAAGATAAAATTATGGATATAATCAAGAAAGCAATAGAGATTGAAACTAAAGGTGAAGAAATTTACAGAATTTTGCCAAAGAATCCACTGACATAGAGCTAAAGGAGATATTTAATTATCTCGCCGGCGAGGAAGCAAAGCACAGAAAAACATTTGAGGATATGGCCTCTGAAAAAGAAGTTTCTCTCTCCAATAGCGAGTCAATTTACAAAGTAAAGAATATCTTTAAAGAGATGAATAAAAAATCTTCCGAGGTTGATATGGGTAATTACGAAGGTAAAATTTACAACAAGGCCCTGGACGTTGAACAGAAAAGCATTAATTACTATAATAAAATATCCGACAAGGGTACAGAAGACCAGAAAGGTGTAGTAGAGAAGATACTAGCCGAAGAAAAAAAACACTACAAGATAATAGGAAATATTATCGATTTTGTTAGCCGGCCCCGTCAGTGGCTCGACGACGCCGAGTGGTATCACCTGGAAGAAAATTAATAACAGGAACGCAAGGCTTTCCCGAGGAGGGCAATTATGAATTTAGGAATTATAATATCTGTAAATGATTCGGAGACCTGTTGGAATGCAATACGATATGCTAATTTTGCGTTAAATAATAATGATGATGTTAAAATATTTTTTATGGGAAAGGGAGTTGAATATCGGGAAAAAAGCAATGAAAAGTTTAACGCGTCAGTCGAAGCTGATAAGTTCATTAAAGGTGGCGGTAAAATTTATGCCTGCGGAACCTGCATTAAATCAAGAAATAAAGATGCTTCCGAGGCTTGTCCTATATCGTCTATGCAGGATATGTATGATATAGTAAAGGAAAGCGACAGGGTGGTGACTTTTTAAAAGACCGGCGGCGCATACGCTTAAGTTATTATTTTCTAAAAAGGTTTAGGATAAAAATATTTTGAAACATTTACCTGCCTTTAGTTGTCTAATATAAAGAAAGCGGTTAATTGTTGTTTTAAATAAGGTTTTAAAAATGAAAAAAAATTTATTGATTGTAATTATTTTGTTATCTTTTAGTTTTTCTGAAAGCTATGCGGATAAACTCAGTTGGGATGATATATTTACCGAGGCGTTAAAGAAAAACCCGGAAATTCAAAATGCCCGCAGTTCGCTCCGTTTGTCGGAAATTTCCTATAAAAGCTCGCTATTGAATTTCTATCCTGATTTTTCGGGAAATATGGGAGTGAGCAAATCAGATTCCGGCAATACTTCATACAGAATGGGTTTAAGCGGCAGCCTTTCTTTATTTAAGGGTTTTAAAAATTATTATGATTTAAAGATAAAGAAAACAAGTTTGTCTATACAGAACGCAGTATATAAAAGAACCCTTGCTGATTTTGTATATAACCTGCGGATGTCCTTTGCGGTAATGTTGAAAACTGATCTGACTATGGAGCTTCTTGAAGGAATAGAGGATAGAAGAAAAAGCAATATGGAAATTGTTAAACTCCGCTATGATGCTGGCCGAGAAGATAAGGGGGCATACCTTAGGTCGGAAGCAGATTATGTACAGGCAAAATATGAAACCCGCAGTCAGAAACGTAATTACAGAATAGTTCAGGCGGAGCTTTTAAAAAATATAGGTAAAGACATATATGAAGTAATAAATGTTACCGGTACTTTTGATATTCCGGAAATAGAAACCAAGCCGTCTAAAGAACTTCTGCAAAACAATCCGGATTATATTATGGCAAAATACCGGCTGGAGGGTGCCGGATATCAGTTAAAGCATGCATACGGGGATTTTTATCCCAGTATCGGACTAAGCGGTTCTGTCTCCCGATCAGGTAATAAATGGTTCCCTGAAGGGAGTTCCTGGGGCGCCGGGCTTTCATTGTCATATCCGTTTTTTTCCGGCGGCAGGGATTTTTATAATTTAAAGAGCGCTAAACTAAACAAACTGATATCAGAAAACAGCTTAAAAAATATGGAGCATGAGATTATGCTTAAAATAGAGATTGCCTATAATGATCTTATTGATGCTATAGCATTTTATAAAGTCCGTCAAAAATTTTATGCCGCCCGCACGACGCGGTCGGAGATTTCAAGAGTAAAATATATAAGCGGGCTTATGTCTTACCAGGAATGGGACAGTATAGAGAACGAATTTATTAATGCTCAGAAATCATTGCTTGACGCCCGGTATAATGTTTTTGCAGCCTGGGCAAAATGGCTTAAAGTAATAGGAACAAGTGTGTTTCGTCGGGAAAACGCACATTAGGTACGTTTTCCCGTGCAGCTTTAAACAAGTGTGTTTCGCTAAAAAATGACAAATTGTTGTCATTTTTCTTAACGCTTACAGGAGGAATAATGTTAAAGAAAATAATTGTTATATGCATAGTTATTTGTATAGGGGTATTTGTTATATTTAAGGTTACCGGCAACAAGAAAAAGGAAGTAAAGCTTAAGGAAGTTAGACCGGAGAGGGGAAGTATTTCATTGACAGTTGAAACAAACGGAACAGTCAAACCGAGGAATCGGCTGGAAATAAAACCGCCTATAGCAGGAAGAATAGACAGTATACTTGTGAAGGAAGGCGCTAATATAAAAAAAGGAGATATAGTTGCATGGATGAGCTCTACCGAGAGAGCAGCGCTTCTTGATACTGCAAGAGCTAAAGGCGAAGAAGAATTAAAAAAATGGTCAGATGTATATAAACCCACACCGATAATCGCGCCACTCTCGGGATTTATTATTAAGAGGAATACAGAACCGGGACAGACTGTATCATCTGCGGATGCAATCTTGGTAATGGCAGATGTTCTAATACTAAAAGCGCAGGTAGATGAGACGGACATGGGTAAACTGAAAATAGGTCAGGATGCAACGATTATTCCGGACGCATATCCGGAAAATGAAATTCTCGGTAAAGTAGAACATATAGCTTATGAATCGGAGATCATAAATAATGTGACTATATATCAGGTTGATATAAAGCCGATGAAAAAGCTGAAAATGCTGCGTTCAGGTATGAGCGCGGATATTAAAATTGTTATTAAAGAAAAGAAGGATGCTCTCCTCCTCCCTTCTTATGCTGTTAATGATGGCAAAAGAGGAAGCAGGGTGCTTGTAAAGAGATATCAGGAAGAACCTGAGAGGCGAGAAATAAAAACAGGCATAGATAACGGTGAAGTGATTGAAATAATCAGCGGGATAGAAGAAAACGATATAATCATGGTCGGTGCTGAATATGCAGGGGAAAACCATTTTTGGGGAGGCCGCGGCCTGCCCGGGATGAGTAACCGCAGTAAATGATTTCTATAAAAAACCTGTCTAAAACCTACTACTTAGGTGAAATAAAAGTAGAAGCCCTTAAAAATATATCCTTAGAAGTAAAGGAAGGTGAATTTATCGCTATAACCGGGCCGTCCGGAAGCGGTAAATCTACTATGCTTCACATATTAGGGCTCCTAGACAAACCGGACTCGGGCTCATATAAACTTGACGGCATTGAAGCAGCCGGGTTAAATGAAAGGCAGCTTGCAGCTATTAGAAATGACGAGATTGGTTTTGTCTTTCAGACATTTAATCTTTTACCGAAATTAAATTCAGTGGAAAATGTAGAGCTGCCTCTTATATATACGCCCCATAAAAATCATCCTGATTTTAATTCCCCTCAGGAGATGCTCGCCAAGGTTGGTTTGGCAAACAGGAGTTCTCATACCCCGAACGAGCTTTCCGGAGGAGAAACCCAGCGGGTAGCTATAGCCCGGGCCCTGATTAAAAAACCCGGACTTGTTCTCGCCGATGAACCAACGGGGAATCTGGATTCTGTTACTGCCCGGGAGATAATCGGAGTTTTAAGAAATCTGCATGAAGAAGGTAAGACCATCGTTATGATTACTCATGAAGAAAACCTTGCCCGGGAAGCCAATAGGATTATAAAACTGCTGGACGGGAAAATAATTTCCGATGAAAAAATACGCAACGATTCTAATCCTGTCCGGTCTGAAAAGAAAAATATTGGTATAAAGCAGCATAAGTTTAATAAAGATCAGGTAAAAAATTATTTTAAACAGGCCGTTAAATCCTTGTGGTCTAACAAAACCCGGTCTTTGCTTTCTATAACGGGGGTTCTTATCGGAGTAACTGCTGTTATTTCAATGCTTGCTCTCGGTGCGGGCGCCAGAGAGGATATAAAGCAGCGACTTGCTCATCTGGGCTCGAATCTCTTAACTGTCAGACCTAATAGGCATGCTATGAGAGGTATTGCAGCAAAATCCGGAGTTGCAATAAGATTAACTGAAGAGGACGGAGAAGCTATAAAAAAAATTTCGCTTATAGATAAAGTGAGCCCTACAATCGACGGCAGAGTGCAGGTAGTTTACGGCAGTAAAAATAAAGACACAACTGTTATAGGCGCAACACCTGATTATGAAGACATACAATCATATACTCCCGTTATGGGCAGATTTTATAATGAGAAAGAAATGGTATCCAGGGAAAAAGTCGCGCTTCTCGGAAAAGCTGTTTTTGATACTTTATTTGAAAATGAATATCCAATCGGAAAAACCATAAAAATAAACAGGATTAGTTTTAAAGTAATAGGTGTTCTTCCTGAAAAGGGAGCAAGCAGCTGGAGAGACCGGGACGACCGTATAATTATCCCCCTTAATACAGCAATGTACCGTCTGTTTGGCAAGAAATACGTTGAACGCATAGAGGTAAAAGTAAAAGATGAAGAAGATATACCTATTGTTCAGGCGGAGCTTCAAAGGCTTATTGCAAAGAGGCAAAATTTACCTGATGATAAAAAAGAATTGATTGAAGTCAGAAATTCAGCAGATATACAGGAGGCGGTTTCTTCAGCTGCCAATACATTTTCCTGGCTACTCGGGTCTATAGCGTTTATCAGCCTTCTTGTAGGCGGAATAGGTATAATGAATATAATGCTGGTGTCTGTAACTGAAAGAACAAGGGAAATCGGAATCCGCAAGGCAATAGGAGCAAATAATAAGGATATTTTATCTCAATTTATTATTGAAACAGTTGTTATATGTATTATCGGGGGAATTATGGGTATACTGTTGGGCTCGGCAATAGCGATGGCTCTTTCCAGATTTGCCGGGTGGAGCACAAAAATATCATTCTTTTCAATAGCGTTAGCTTTCATATTCTCGGCGCTCATTGGATTGGTTTTCGGTCTGTGGCCCGCCAGGAAAGCATCAAAATTGAATCCGATAGATGCATTGAGGTATGAGTAAAAATACTGAGTGCGATTGCATTGCCCTCTATAAAAAAACAAACTCATCTTTTAATTCCTGCTAAATAAAGTAGAATATATTTTATGAGTAAAAAAGTCTACATTAAAACGTTCGGCTGACCATACGTGCGCTATAGAAGCGACGTTGGCTAAAATTTTGAGTTTATACAAATAAAATCGTTAATTTGCTTATAAAAGTACATGTTGTATAATGTGGTATAAAATAGTTCTAAAAAGAAAGATGAAATTATGGAAATCAAAAATTACTTAACTGTAAAACAAGTTGCTGAACAACTCGGACTTTCTGAATACAGAATCAGAGAGCTTATTCGAGAAAAACAAATACGAGCCACAAAGATAGGCCAGTGGAGAATTAAACCATCCGATCTAAAAGGATTTATTAAAACGAGGACCAATAAGTAGTTCTAATGAAGAATGTGAATAAAAAACAAAGAGTATTTATTAGTTCA
>JAQICQ010000129.1 GCA_027858455.1 Elusimicrobiota bacterium
GGGTAATCTATATGGTTTATAGTTTTACTTATATAGGTATAACTCTCGGACTTGAGGCGGTTTGGGTAAGGATGTATTTTATGAGCAAGATGGCTGCGGGAAATTATTATAAACCTGCGATCGCGGCTGTAATAATTGCTCTTGTCGTATTAAACGCGGCGGCAAATATCATTCCTTTAAAACTTGGTTCAAAGAGCATGGATAATCTTGAGTATAAAGTATGAAAAACAGAGTCCGGAAAAAGCAGTATAGCCGGATTAAAATCAAAGACCGTGTCATACCCTACAGATTAAGCAGGCGGGATGTGAAATACGCCCGGTTTGAATTTAAAACAGGCAATCTGGTTGTTATTGTCCCCCGCCGTTTAAAGAACGTAAAAAAGATAATAAAGGACCATAAAAACTGGATATATAAAAATTTCACACGTATACAGAAAGCTTTAAATGAAGATTCTCTTAGAAAAGTAAATTTTGAAAGGAGCCGGGAAGAGTTAAAGCAAATTGCCAGTGAAAAAGCAGTTAAATACAGTAATGAGATGGCAGTCAGCGTAAATAAGATATTTATCAGGAAAATGGCTACAAGATGGGGGAGCCTTAGTTCTAAAAGAAATATAACTTTAAACAGTATAGTGAAATTTTTGCCGGTTAATTTAATTGAATATATCATATATCACGAAGTCGTTCATTTAAAAGAAAGAAAACACGGCAAAGCCTTCAAATCTCTCATAGAAAACAGATATAATGATTACAAAAAGTACGACGACGAACTTTTTAATTACTGGTTTATACTGCAAAAAGTTAGCTCTGATTCCCCTTGTCCTGGTTTGTCTCCGGGTTTGCTCCCTGAATAGTTATAATTTGATAAGAAAATTTTGATAAGAAAATAATATTTTATATAATAAAAAAACCGGAATTTGGTATTTAGAGTATTTAAAAAATAGAATTGAAAGGAAAGAGTAGATGAAAAACAATTATTACGGGCAAGATGGCGAAGTATATACAGAAAAACAGTTCTTAGCAGAGACTCAAAGGTGCGAGTACTGCGAGGATAAACCCTGCCGGGACGGATGTCCGGCAGGCTGTTCGCCGGCGGATTTTATAATGGCGGCAAGAGTTGCAGGCGTTGGCGACTATAAAAGAGCTGCCGCGATAATAATGAAGAATAATCCTTTAGGCGGGATATGCGGGATGGTATGCCCTGATTCACATTGTATGGCCGAGTGCAGCCATAAACTTTTTGATAGGTCCGTAAATATACCCAATCTCCAGGCTCATATAATAAATAAAGCCCGTGAGGAGGGAGGGATTCCTGATTTTCACCGCGCCGAACCAAACGGTAAATCCGTAGCGATTATAGGAGCCGGCCCTGCGGGTCTCGGAGCGGCCGCTGTGCTTGGACGGAAAGGCTATAAAGTTGATATATATGAGGAAAGAAAAGACCTCGGAGGCGCATGCAACCTTATCCCGGAATACCGGCTTGACCGGAATATGCTCAATAAAGACACAGAATTTATTTCTGAACTCGGCGATATAACCATTAATACAGAAAGCGGTGTGGAAGATATATCAGAACTCTATGAGAAAAAGGAGAAAGGGGAGAAAGGCTACGATGGAATTATAGTTGCTGCCGGGTTATGGAGCCCGATACTTCCCGGCGCCGAAAATGAAGAAAAAGTATTGAATTCTTTAGATTATTTAGAGAGTCCCGGACAGTATGAACTTTCCGGCCGCGTGGCGATTATAGGCGGCGGGGCGGTGGCTCTTGACTGCGCGACTACGGCAAAGGCAAAAGGAGCAAAAGAGGTTGAAATGTTTGCTCTCGAGACTGTTTCTGAACTGCCTCTGACTCCAAGGGAGCGGGAAGAAATACTTGAATATGATATAGCGGTATCCGGCCGGACGAAAGTAAAAAAAATCAATATGTCAAGCGATACGGTTCCAATTAAAAAGGTGGAAGGCCTTGAAACTATAAAGGTAGAGCTTAAAGGGGATGTCTTTAATCTTGCCGACCTGGAGGAACTTAAAACATCTTCACAGTCGCGAAACGACATTGACCATGTAATAGTGGCGGTAGGAAACCGGGCAAAGCTCCCTATTTTTTCCGACGAAGAGCTTTCAGGTAAACAAATTTCCGATAAAAATGTAATACTTGCCGGTGATTGCGATAACGGGCCTACTACGGTAGTAGAGGCGGTAGCGTCGGGTAAAAACGCTGCTTTGAAACTCGATTCCGATATCTTTTCGGACAACGTCTCGGGCAAAGCTTCGGGCAAAGCAATAGAAGTAAAAGATCCAACACGAAACGATTCCGCCCTTGACGGATATATAAAAACGCCGGTATCTCTTGAGACGGACTTTTTCGGCAGGAAAATAGATACGCCGTTTCTTCTGTCGGCGGCGCCCCCATCGGATGGTTACGAACAGATGAAAAAAGCTTATGAAGCCGGCTGGTCGGGAGGTGTCTTAAAAACATCGTTTGCTTCTGGTCCAATACATATCCCCGGCGAATATATGCATGCCTTTAACGATACAACATACGGAAACTGCGATAATGTTTCCGGTCATCTATTAGACAGAGTATGCGGCGAGGTCCAGCGGCTGGTAAAGGAATTTCCCGATAAACTTACAATGCCTTCCACGGGCGGACCGGTAACCGGAAATGACGAGGAAGATAAAAAAGGATGGCAGGCAAACACAAAACGGCTTGAGGAAGCAGGGGCAATGGGGATAGAATACAGTCTTTCCTGTCCGCAGGGCGGCGAAGGGACTGAAGGCGACATAGTTTCTCAGAGCGCTGAAGCTACGGCCAAGGTTATAGGGTGGGTAATGGAAATTGGCGACCCGGAAATTCCCAAGCTCTTTAAACTTTCCGCTGCGGTAACTTCAATTGAAACTATAATGGGAGCGGTAAAAGAAACTCTCGCAAAATATCCGGATAAAAAAGCAGGTGTTACACTTGCAAACACTTTTCCGGTTCTTGGATTTCAACAGAGGGAAAAAGAACAATGGCCGGACGGCATAGTCCTGGGTATGAGCGGCGAAGGAGTAGCTCCGGTAAGTTATTTTACACTTGCCCGCGCTGTACCTGTCGGTGTTCCTATCTCCGGAAACGGCGGTCCCATGGATTATCTGCAGACAGCTAATTTTCTCGCTCTGGGAGCAAAGACAGTCCAGTACTGCACTATAGTCATGAAACACGGTTACGGTATCATAGACGAGCTTAAAAACGGCGTTAGCTTTCTTATGAAACAGCGGGGTATAAGTTCTATGAAAGAGCTTATAGGTATTGCCCAGCCCGACCCGATAACGGATTTTATGGACCTTTCGGCTACAAAAAAGATATCGTCGCTTAAAGATCCGGATCTCTGTTTAAGTTGCGGGAACTGTACGCGGTGCCCGTATTTAGCTATAACGCTTGACGATGATTTAAAACCGGAGATCGACCCGGCTAAATGCATAGGGTGTTCTATCTGCACTAAAAAATGTTTTTCAGGGGCGCTTGAGATGAGAGAAAGAACTCCGGAAGAAATGGAGCAGTTAAGCGAAGAATGAGAACAAATATCTCATAAGGAAAGTTGATATGCCTGTAGCAACGCCTAAAAAAGTTAAGAAAGACAGCAATATTAGGGTTGACGCCCAACGCAAAGTATCGGGCAAAGCAAAATTTATAGAGGATGTAGAATATAAAAATATTCTTCACGGGGCAACTATAAGAAGTCCGGTCACCCACGGTCGCATACGGGGTTTTAAAAACAGAGACGAGATAAAAAACATGCCCGGTGTAAAGGCAGTTATAACCGCCGATGAGATACCCGGAGATAATATAGTTCCTTTTGTAAAAGAAGATTATCCCTGCCTTGCAGAAAAAGAAGTTAAATTTTACGGCCAGGCCGTAGCTCTTGTCGCAGCAGAAACACCCGAAGAGGCAAAAGCCGCAGCAGAAACGGCAGAACTTATAATCGATGAATATCCCGGCATATATGACTCGATAGAATCAATGACTCCGGATGCTGTTTATGTCGGCGGTGATGATAATGTACACTCCTATTTTAAGATAAGAAAAGGTAATATTGACGAAGGTTTTAAGGGTGCCGATGTTATAGTAGAGCGGGTATATAATAGCGGTCATCAGGTTCACTGTTATCTTGAAAATCAGGGTATGATTGCAGAACCGATTCAGAACGGCGCTATATCGGTAAAAGGCTCCATGCAATGTCCTTTCTATGTCCATAATGCGCTTGTCAAGGTGTTAGGTTTTAAATATTCAAAAGTAAGAGTTGTTCAGGCCGATACCGGCGGAGGTTTCGGGGGTAAAGAAGATATGCCTTCTATAGTAGCTGCTCATGCCGCCCTGCTTGCAAATAAAACCGGTATGCCGGTAAGTTTGATATACGACAGAGAAGAAGATTTTCATACCATGTCCAAACGCCATCCGTCCCGGACACGAATAAAATACGGGGCTACAACAGAGGGTAAATTAGTAGCCTGTGAAGCGGAATATATTGTAAACGGAGGAGCTTTCTGCACGCTCTCGCCCATAGTTGCCTGGCGGGGTATAATACATATAACCGGCCCTTACGAGATAGAAAATATAAAGGCGGATTCTTACGCAATGGCGACAAATACCGTGCCCTGTGGGGCTTTCAGGGGATTTGGCCAGCCCCAGGTAAATTTTGCCAATGAAATTTTAATAGACGAACTTGCAGAAAAACTTAATATGGACCCTGTCGAGTTAAGAAAGAAAAATCTTTTAAAACCCGGCAGTAAGACAGCAACAAATCAGGTAGTGGGAAGTTCCTGCGGTATGGCTGAAACTCTTGATAAAACATTAGATAAAATTAAATTTAAAGAGCATAAAGGTAATGATAAAGGGCCCGTAAAAAAAGGAATGGGAATTTCTACCGTATTTTATGGTGTCGGACTTGGAGCGGAAGGCAAGTATTTTGCCAAAGCCGGTGCCCAGGTACATATAAAAGAAGACGGGACTGTCTTTGTTGCTATAGGAAATGTTGAGATGGGGCAGGGCGCCGAGACGGTGTTTAACCGGATATGCGCCGATACTTTAGGGTGTTCTTACGATATGGTTGAAATACTTGAGCCCGATACTACCAGAGTTCCGGATTCAGGGCCGACGGTAGCTTCGCGCGCTACTCTTGTGGGTGGCAATGCCGTTAAGGACGCGGCATTAAAGGTGAGAGATTCTCTTTTTAAAGCAGCTGCCCAAAAGATGGGGGTTAAGCCTTTTGACATAAAGATTAAAGACGGTAAATATATATCGGATGAGGGAGAGATTGACTATGTTGATGTAGTTGATTTAGCTTACCTCTCCCGCGAGAGGGTTGCCGCTCAGGGATGGTATAAGGTTGAGAATGTAAGTTTTGACGAAAAGACGGGATTAGGCGATGCGTATCCGGTATATTCATATTCTACAAACGCCTGCGAAGTTGAGGTAGATACCGAGACCGGGGTAGTTAAAGTTAACAGGCTTGTAGCGGCGCACGATGTCGGAAAAACTATACATCCTCCTTCGGCCGAAGGGCAGATTCAGGGAGGGGCCGCCCAGGCAATAGGATATGCCCTCTATGAAAACCTTGTTTTAGAAGAGGGAAAGATAGTAAATCCTTCGCTTTCGGGATACACGATTCCCACTACTATGGATCTTTGCGATGTGGAACCGATACTTGTTGAATCTGCCTACGATGAAGGGCCGTTCGGGGCAAAAGGACTGGGAGAACCTCCGATGGTAGGGCCGGCGGCGGCGATTTTAAATGCTATACACGATGCAACTGGGATCTGGTTTAGAAAAATTCCCTGCCTGCCCGAAGACATAGTTAAAGAACTGAATAAGGACATTAATAAAGAACCCAAAGAGTTAAAGTAAATTATGAATATTTCTTTTATATTAAATGGTAATAAAGTAAAAGTTGAGGTTAGTCCCGAAAAGCCTCTTTTGAGGGTTTTAAGAGAAGACCTTGATGTAATGAGCGTTAAAGAAGGCTGCGGCAGGGGCGAGTGCGGAACCTGCACTGTGCTTTTAGATGAGGTCCCGGTGACTTCCTGCATGGTGGCTGCCGGGCAGGTAAGAGGCCGTGAGATAACGACACTTGAAGGTCTGGAATCATCCGGTGCTATATCTGATCTGCAGCAGGCTTTCAAGGAGGCCGGAGCCGTCCAGTGCGGATTCTGCACGCCGGGATTTATAATATCGGCCTATGCGCTGCTAAAGGAAAATCCTGATCCTTCCCGCGATGAAATCAGAGTAGCGGTATCGGGCAATATTTGCAGATGCACAGGTTATACTAAGATTATAGATGCAATTGAACTTGCCGCAAAATATAATAAGGGTTTGAATAATGAAATTTGATTCATCAGCATACGCCAATTATATTATACCCGATTCTGTAGAAGATATCAGCCGGAGATTACGCGGCCGGGTGGCATATTTTCTTGCCGGCGGTACCGACATTATGGCTCTTAAAAAAGACGGGCTTCTTGAAGATCGTATATGGGTGGATATAAGCGGTCTTAAAGAATTAAAAGAAATAAAAAAAGAAGACGATTATATAAAGATAGGCGCTTTAAGCACGATGTCTGATATAGCATCTTCCAAAATAATAAGAGAGTATGCCGCAGCTCTTAAAGATTCGGCGGATGATATGGGGTCGCCTCTTATAAGAAATTTAGCTACGATAGGCGGGAATCTGGCTAATTCCAGCCCTGCGGGAGATACTCTTCCGGCTCTTTGCGCGCTCGATGCTATAGTAAAGGTAACCACAGCCGGCAATCAAAGAGAAATACCTGTTTTTGAGTTTGTAACAGGGCCCGGGTCTAATGTTTTAAACGAGGGCGAGATAATTACTTCCGTAGATATTCCTTTTTATTCGGGAAGTATGTCAGGTTTTTTAAAGCTTGGTTCCCGCAGGGCGCTGGCTATATCTAAAGTATCGGTGGCCGTTTGGTGGGTCACCGAAGATGATGAGGCTGAAGAAAAAAAGATAAAAGATATATCTATATTTATGGGGGCGGTGGGGCCTAAACCGTTACGGGCTAAAAGAACAGAAGAACTTTTAAAAGGCGAGACTCTTATGTCGGGCCGGCCGGGCATCACATCGGAAAAGTTCAAAGAAGCAAAAGAAAGAATAATGACTGAGGCTAAACCCATAGATGATTTTCGTTCTACGGCAGAATATTGTTCGCAGATGGTGGGCGTCCTGTTGGAAAGAATTCTTGTTGGAAAATAAATTTTATTGGGAAAAAAGTGTTTGGAAAAAATTTTATCGGGAAAAAAGGAGAATTAAAGAATGAAACAGCTGAAATTCAGATATGAAGAGGGAGAGTCGGTAATTGAGGAATTTAAAAAAGATATTGCGGCTTCGGGTATTAAATCCGGAACAATTACGGCGGTGGTGGGGGCTCTCAAAGATTTTACTATTGTGACTATAAGACAGAACTCCGAAACTATTCCTCCGGAACATTTTGAAAAAAAGTTTGATAATAATGTAGAGCTTACCGGCAACGGGGTTATCCGTGACGGAAAACCCCATATCCATATGACAGGCGGTCTTGAAGGAGGCGCCGCGCTCAGCGGGCACCTTATAGAGGGGACCGTAACTTATTTTGTTGAAATTATGGTGTTAATAGGATGATTGAATTAGATTACAGAAATTGTTTAGCAGCGCGGATAGGGTCTGAAGGAATATCGGAGGAAAAATTAGAGTCAGTAAAGAAACAGGCCTTTGCAGAACTTGAAAATATTAAAAAGAACCCGCCGGGTTTTATGAAGCTGCCGGTAAGATTTGACGAAGCCCGTAAGATTCGCGAAGACGCAAAAAAGTACAGGGATTTTAAGAATTTGGTAGTTCTGGGAATAGGCGGTTCGGCTTTAGGTAACATCACCCTTAAAAATATGCTTACTCATACTTACCACAATCAGGGAAAAAACGGCGGATATCCTAATCTCTATGTGCTTGATAATGTGGATCCGGAGTGGACTTCGGAGCTTAGCGATATAATTGATCTTAAAGATACCGTCTTTAATGTTATCACTAAATCCGGTTCGACGGCGGAAACTCTCTCTAATTTTTTCTTCTTTCTGGAAAAACTTAAAAAAGAAAGATCTGACTGGAAAGACCATCTTGTTTTTACTACCGGCAACAAAGGTTTTTTGAGAGAATTTGCCGATGAAAACGGTATAAAAACATATTCAGTTCCGGAAGATGTCGGCGGAAGATATTCTGTTCTTTCTGAAGTAGGGCTTTTCCCGGCGGCTGTTACCGGCTTAAATATAGAATCTCTGCTTGAAGGGGCGGCAGATGCCGAAGAGAACGAGCATGTACCCGTAACTTATGCGGCCCTGCAGTATTATTTTTATAAGAAAGGTAAAAATATATCTGTATTTATGCCTTATTCAAAAAAGCTTGAAAGTACCGCCGATTGGTTCCGTCAGTTATGGGCCGAATCCTTAGGTAAAAATGAAAAGACCGGCCCGACGCCTGTAAAAGCAATAGGGACTACAGATCAGCATTCGCAGGTGCAGCTTTACATGGAAGGGCCTAAAGATAAAGTATTTACTTTTTTAAGCGTCAAGGACAGTTCACCGGAAGTTAAACTTAAATATGATGGCCATTTTTTAGGCGGTAAAACTATGCGGGGGCTCTTTAATGCCGAGCTTGAAGGCACTACTGGGGCGCTGACAAAGGAAGACCGCCCCAATATGAATTTTGAAATACCAAAAATTGATGCTTATAATGCAGGCGAACTTTTATATCAGCTGGAGATGGCCTGCGCTATAACCGGGGGTATGTTAGGAATAGATCCGTTTAATCAGCCGGGGGTGGAGTTGGGCAAAAAATTGGCGTATGAAATATTAGAGAAAAACACGGGACAACTTATATGAGATTTTTATCAGGCAGCAGCGCAGAACAATTTTTGTCGGATTTAGTCTATTCAAAAAAGCAGGTGCATAAAAACTGCATCGATATTACTGCAAAAAAAATATATAAATTAAAGGGCGGGGCAAAACTTGATTTTGGCGGAAGTGAATATAAAGAAGCGCCAAAAGATATAATTACACCCGAACTTAAAGATAAAGAAGACAAATACGGATGGTGGGAGTTAGAGAGGGACTATTATCTTGTAAAATACAATGAACGCCTCACTATCGCGCCAGGCCAAAAAGCTGTTCTTTTGCCTCATAAGCGGTTGATAAATGCCGCGGCAAGTCAGGCAGTGAGGATATATGATAAAAGCGGGGAAATTATAAATAATCTGGTCGTTTCGGAAAATATTTCCATAAAAGAAAATGCCCGTTTAAGCAGATTATTTATAGTAGAGGATTTAGATTAAGATGAATCCAAAGAAATTTAAAAAAGGCAAACATACTTATGTTGATTGGGGTAAAGGCGTAAAAGAGGTAAAAAAAATGACAGCAAAACCAGATAATAAAAAACAGGTAGAAATTAAAATGGATGAAGAGACGGCGATGGGGAAATATTCAAATGTCTGTTCGCTCAGCCATACCCCGGAGGAATTTGTAATGGATTATATTTTTATTCCTCCCAAAAGTCCGCAGGCAAAAGTAGTGTCAAGAATATTAATGTCGCCGGGGCATGCAAAAAGACTGCAGATGGCTTTAAGCGACAATATTAAAAAATACGAGAAAAAATTCGGCAAGATTTCTCCTTCCGAAAAGATGGATAAAAGGATAGGTTTTTAACAGTCGGTGATAAAATTTTGACCGGAATGGTTTTAAAAACTAAAGATGATAGTTTTTGTACATAATAATAAAACCGCAGGGACTACTTTAAAATTTATTTTAAGAAATAGTTTCGGCATACATCATTGTGATTCGGCAAAATCAAAAACTAAACCATTTTTACAGAAAGATTTAAGGTTTGCCAAAAAAGTTTTTTTCGGGATTAACAGTATCGCGGGTCATAATCTTGTTGAGCCTACAAAACATTTAACGGACCCGGATTTAGATTTTATAACAATCCTTAGGGATCCCGTTAAGAGGTGCGCTTCTCATTATCAGGATAAGGTAGCAAGAGGCAGGATAAATGAGCCGTTTGAGTCATGGATAAAAAATAAAAGATTTAGAAATGTAATGGTAAATAGAATAGCCGGCGGGCCTGACCCGGATAAAGCCTATGAACTTTTAAAAAATAGGTATTTATTGGTAGGACTTACTGAAAAGTTTAATGAATTTTTAAGAATGTTAGGTATAGTTTCGCCTTATAAAATAAATATAAAGTATAAGAAGAAACTTGTGAATTCGGATAATTCCGTTAAAAGAAAAATTCTATCCGATAAAAAAAATTTAAAAGTTTTAAAAGAAGGTAATGAACTTGATATTATATTGTAT
>JAQICQ010000143.1 GCA_027858455.1 Elusimicrobiota bacterium
ATTTAATAGATATATAATTAAAGTAGAAGGGAAAGTAAAAATGTGATAAAAGTCACAGACAATTAAAAACAATAATGTTAATATTATATTGAAAAAGATAAATAATATTTTAACAGGAGGAAAAAAATGAAAAATTTTAAAATAACAGTAGTTACGGCGGTAGTATTTTTAATGGCAGCAGCCGTTAATGCAGAAGCTATGGTAGCCGAAGTTGTGTCAATGGCGGGAGAAGTAAGCTATCATTCCGCCGGAGAACAAGCATGGCAAGCGGCTGAGGTGGGGCTGACCTTAAAAAACGGATCGGCGGTAAAGTCCGGTTCGGCTTCGGAAGTTAAACTTAATTTTTCAAACGGGCACCAAACTGTCCTGGGAGCGAATTCTTCGATGGAAATTAAAAGTTTAGGCAGAGACACTACGCTGGAACTTTTTAAAGGAAAATTAAAATCCAGAGTCAGAAAACTTGCCGGCAAAGAACAATACAATGTTAAAACTGCTGAGGGAGTAGCTTCGGTCAGGGGTACTTTTTTTGAAGTTGTTAGAATTGGTAATAATACAGATGTAAAAGTTGACGAGGGATCTGTAAATGTAAAAGAGCTGGCAACCGGACAGTCTGTTAAAGTTGATGCAGGCAAATTTACAAAAGTAAAAAAGAATAAAGCGCCCACACCTCCCGATGATTTAGAAAATTATAAAGAACCTGTTGATAACAACGAGGGTGATCAGACAAAAACCGGGGAAGAACAAAAAGATAAAGATCAGGAAAAAACAGCCGATAAAACCGTTGAGAAACTTCAAGATAAAGACGGTGATGAAACTGTGGACGGCGGGGCTGTAGACAGCAAAGGTATTGCAAACAGCGATGTGGATGCAAACGAGGATAGCGGTTCTGAAGATGCTTTGTCGGGAGGGCTTTCAGGCGATGTGCTGAAAGAAGATTTAAGAAGCGAGATGAGAGAAGCGGTTAATGATATAAAGGTGGATATCGGTTCTGCGCAGGATTTAGTTGAGCAGCAGAAAAATTCAGACGCATCAACAGGCAGGACTCTGAGGGATGTTCACGGTAATCTTGTAAGAGTCGAGCAGCACATTGAACGGCCGGACAATAATACAATCGGTATTATAAATATTACAAAACGTGACAATTATAAATATACGGGCCGTTTTGAGGCTCTATCTACCGGTCCCCGGCTTGATACAATTGAACTAATAACAAAGTTTAACCGGGAAATGCCGGAAAAACTTTCAGGGTGGGGTAGTTTTATTCAGGAGCTTGCCGAGAAAGACGGCGGCGATTTTCATCCGGAAAGCGTAAAAATTGAAATTGCGAATAATGTCGGTGGCAGCAGAGATAAAATAAAGATGACTGCTGCATGGGACGAAACCAAAGACGATATGGGCGATGAGGTAATAAAATTCACAAGCGCGGATAAGGGCATTTGGAATATAGATAACGATTACGAAGATGACGGCGACGGAGTAGAGTGGGACGGTATTGACGAAGACAGTAACTCCGGGAGTATTGAAATGTGGGCAATCAGTCCTAAAATAAAGTTGTTCAGGGACGCTGACGGTAACGGAATTTGCGACATAGGAGAAAGCAACAAAATAGTAAGAGTAGGAATTGAAAACTGGTTGATAAATAATGACGGCGAGGTTATGAATATAGATAAACTCCTGGGATTAAAATCTTCTATAAATCCATTTGAAGCGTTGCGTAATATTGCCATGGAAAACGCTCTTATGGTCAGAGATTCCGAAGATATAGGATTGATAGCCAACCACAGCTATACACCGGTTGAGTATGAAAATATCAGAAAAGAATTTAATAATGGCAATGCATTTTTTAAATATAATATGGATAATATTCTCACTCCTGATTTTGCCATACCGATAATAGAAAAGGTTGCAGCCGATGCTGCGTCAGACTTGTAAAGTTGACACTTGGGGTTTTAAATAATATAAAAAGCGTATGAATAGTTTTAAGTTAGTGTGTAGAAGTTTTAGGACTTATGCGGTGGTTTTTGTTTTACTCTTTTCAAGCGCGGTGTTTTCAAACGGCGCTGTTCCGGGGTGGGCTGTTGACGCAGGGTTAAAGTTCGTCCAGAATCCCGATGATGTTTTTTATAATTTTCATCTTGATAATGTTGATTACACACCTGTAAACAGCGACCGCCGTACGACTCTAAGAACAAATTTTTTATCCTCATTGATACCTTTTACCTGGGGTAATTTAAGTTTAAAAACCCGGGTTATATCCAACCGTCAGTTTAATAGCTGGGTTCCCCAGATTGACATAGTAGGCAACTACAGCAGAATAATAGCGCTTGATGTAGCATCTTTAGTTGTGGAATCAGAGGATTTTTCTCCCCCGACTATGTCGGATTACAGCGTGGGATTTCTTATGTCAAAGCCGGTATCCCGCCTGACGAGGTTATATGCCGGATTTCAGTATTCGGTAGTGTCACTTGATTTTGAGTTCCCGGAACCCTTGGAGATAACAAGCGAAACAAATATTTCCAAACTTCAGATAGCCCGCCGGGATTACATATTAATTACCGGCATAGTTAATAAAGTCAGAGAGGATAAAAGAGTTGCGGCTTATATGGGTTATGGTTTTGTATATAAGAAAATATTTTCAAGATTCAGCTGGCACTATGACCACCTGGAGATGGGTTTTAATATATACCCTGAAGGTCTTCTTGTAATTCATCCTTTCCTGGGATGGCATTGGAATTTTTAAATGAATATTAGAAAGATTTTTACAACAGTTGCGGGTTTGCTGGTTTTATTAGCGCCGTTATCGTCAGCTCAGCTTGTTCCGTATTACAACTATCAGTTTACCGAAGGTGTTTCGGCATCTCCCGAAGGAGATTTAGGGTTTATTATAAATCTGTCAAATGATATAGGAACGATATTTAAACCACTGCCTGCTCATACTTTTATAGGGTTTTATTCCCTGAAATATCAGGGACCCGGACTAAAGAGGCAGGAAGGGCGTGAGTTTTCGGAAAGATATATGGATCACATCTTTGTAGGGAGGCATCACTGGAATATCAGGGGAGATTTAATATTAAAGACACAAAGTGATATTTTACTTGAAGGCCGCCGCAGCGGAACAAACGAAACATGGGAAAGCGGACTTTATAATTTTAATAGATACGGCGGGGCGTCGTATCTTACAAAGAAATACAGCAAAGATTTTATTGGAACGGCCTCGTTTGGGTATCACTATATGACATTTCCCAATTATACGGATATGCTGGCAGAAATAAGATCGGGGGCTGACCCCAGCGCTTCGGAAGGTAAACAAAATCACCATGTTTTAAATCAGTCGGTTAAAACAAAGTACAAAAACAATACGGCTAAATTTAGTTTAACCGAGCAATTATATTCTAAACAAAAAGTTGCCGTAGATAATGTCCAAAGCGACGGAACCTATTACAGCTCAACCAAACAAAAGGACATGACTGTCGGCCTGTCGGCTGACAGAGTAGAAGGGCTTTCTAAAATAATGATTATAAATCCCGGAATTAGTATAACTTATAAAAATTCCAACCAGAATTATCAGCATTTTGAAACGGCTACTTCAACTAATCCGGTAAAATTTTTTAAAGATTATTATGACTACCTTGACTTTGGGCTAAATATTCCGTATACTTTAATGCTGTCTCGAAAGTGGTCATTTGTTTTTAGCCCGGATATAAGTTATAAAATATATACAAAGAGACAGCCGAGGGATCAGGATGGTAATTTTAAAGATAAGAAACAGTCGCGTTTTCTTGGAGTCTATACAATGGGTTTTAAGAAACAAATAGGGGAAAGTTCTTCCAGTCTTATGTATTTTACCTATCAGAATCAAGTCGCTAATATGACCTATGAAAGATATGTTGCTTATAATTATTCAGCATTTTCAACCGGATTCAAATTCCAGATGGAGTATTAAAACACATATAGTGGTAAAAAATAATTTTATTAATAAGCGGGCAGCAGTTTTAATATACAGTTTAATAAACAAATTTTGTAATAAAATAACATAGTGTTATTTTTAATTAGTAAGTATAGTAAAGTAAAAGGAGTAAAGTAAGATGAAAGGTACAGTTAAGTTTTTTAACAACATGAAAAATTATGGTTTTATAGAGCCCGAAGAAGGCAGCGAAGATCTCTTCGTTCATAGAAATGACATAGAATCAGGGTCAGTACAGGAAGGCGATAAAGTTGAATTCGAATCTGAAAAGGCTGAAAAAGGTCTTCGTGCAGTAAATGTAAAAAAGATATAAGTAATATCTAATTAGGACAGGCCGGGTGGTTTAGTAATACTAATGAAACCCGGTCAGTTCTTTTGTTTGTAGAAATCCCGTCCGGGCTCAGCCCTTTCCCCCCTTTTAAAGTTAAATATTTTTCTTAATAACTACCGAATCAAGCATATCGGCTGTGTCTTCAATGACATCTGATATATGAGCGATATGGAAAATGAATTCTCTGAGGTGCATTTTCTCGGCAAGTGAGATCTCCTCGGATTGGAATATCTTTTCGGTGAGGTGCCATTCAATTGTATCGGCTTTTTCTTCCCTGCTGTTAACATCTTTTATGCAGGAAAGAATTTTCTTATAGTTATTGAAATATTTATCAAGAGCGGTTTGAAGAGGTTCTAAAGTATCAAAAGAAGCTCTGGCAAGCTGCATTAGATCTTCTCTGAACTTATCGGGGACTTCCGGATGTTGAGAAATTATGAAATCGCAGCAGGACTCGGCGGCATCGGCAATTTTATCCTGTTTGGCTATGTAATTTATTAAATCTTCCCTTATGGCAGGCATAAAAGCGCCTGTATAGAGAGTTTCAATTGTTTCCCTGCGTTTACCGTCGGCTTCTCCTTCAAGAGAATGGGTGTTAAAAGCATTCTCTTTGGAACCTTTGTTATCCCCATCTACATAGCTGGATATAGTATTTTCCATGCTTTTGACAGTTTTAACAACTGTATTTAAATGTTCTTTAATAAGTTTTTCAACTTTCTTTTCTTTCTTTCTTGAAAACATAATTTGCTCCTTATAGAATACAAGTCTTTCTTTTTATTTAACAAATTGTTATATTAATGTCAATATTTACAGGACGTAGATTTAAAGAATTATGGAAAAAATAGATACACTAATAATTGGAGCGGGGGCAGTGGGGCTGGCGGTTGCCGGCGCTTTAAGCTCTAATGGGCATATTGTTTTTGTTATTGAGAAAAACAAAATGTTCGGGATGGAGACATCATCGCGAAACAGCGAAGTTATACATTCGGGCCTCTATTATCCTACGGGCTCGTTAAAGCATATATTATGCATTAAAGGAAATACGGAACTTTATATGCTTGCGAAAAAGACAGGGATAAATTTCAGACAGACAGGCAATTTATAGTTGCCGGCACAGATGAGGAAATAAATAATCTTCACGGATTATTTGTAAACGGCAAAAAAAACGGTGTTGAAGGCCTAAAGCTTATGGCCGGCTCTATGGTTGCCGAATATGAGCCACGCATATCCTGCCGGGAAGCGCTTCTTGTGCCGACAACGGGCATAATTGATTCGCATCAACTTATGGAATATTTTATAAAAGATGCATCCTCCCGCGGAGCCGAGGTAGTATATAATGCTGAGCTTACCGGCCTTACTAAAAAAGGAACGGGAGGTTTTATAGCCGAAATTGAAGAACCTTCCGGCGATAAGATAGAGATAGAAGCAGGTATTGTGGTAAATGCAGCCGGTCTTAATTCGGATAAAGTCGCGGAGTTTGCGGGGATTGATATAGATAAAGCCGGATACAGGATAAAGCAGTGCAAGGGAACATATTTCAGGACAAAGAACTTTAGAGATTCACCGGTAGAACATTTGGTCTATCCGGCAGTGGGTAAGGATTCCACGAGCCTGGGGATACATCTTACCCCTGATCTTGCCGGGCAGTTACGTATGGGGCCGGATGCGGAATATGTTCCGGAAGATACCGGATATGAGGTCAATGAATCTAAAAAAACAAATTTTATGAAATCAATCAGCAAATTTTTAAATAATCTAAACGATAAAGATGTTTTAGCGGATACTTCCGGTATAAGGCCCAAGCTTCAGGGCCCGGGCGAAAAATTTCGGGATTTTGTTATAAAGGAAGAAGGGGACAGAGGATTAAAAGGATTGATAAATCTTATAGGTATTGAATCACCGGGACTCACTGCCGCGATTTCAATTGCGAAGAGGGTTAAAGAGCTTATATGAATATTACAAATATAATATTGTTTTTAACGGGCGTAGGCATAATCTGGTTTTCGGCCGACCGGTTTATATACGGCGGAATTATAGTTGCCCGGGGATTAGGGGTTTCAAACCTCATAGTGGGCTTGACCATAGGAGCCCTGGGTACTTCAATGCCCGAACTTTTGGTATCCTGGCTTGCCGCCGGGATGGGAAATACTTCACTGGCTATCGGAAATGTTGTCGGTTCAAATATAGCTAATATAGGGCTGGCGCTCGGATTGGGAGCGATCATATATCCCGTGAAGGTAGAAAAAGATGTTCTGAAATTCGGATATTGGGCATTACTTATGGCAGCATTATTGTTTTTTGTCTTTACTTTAAATTTAACTTTCAGCCGGCCGGAAGGGATATTCTTTTTAGTTCTTTTTGCGGGATATATTTTTCTCATGGTTATAGGGCACCGGAGAACAAAATATATACCGAAAAAATTACCCGCAGGGAAATCATTGGTTTCAGGTTTTACCTGGTTTATTTTAAGTTCGGCCGGGTTATTTATAGGAGCCAGGCTTATGGTTACAAAAGGTATTTTAATAGCGGAATATATGGGGGTTTCCGAAGCAGTTATAGCCATAGCTGTAATAGCCATAGGAACCTCTCTCCCTGAGATAGCCGTGGTTGTTGCGGGAAGCATTAAAAAAACCTCACAGATAAGTATAGGCACTATAGTCGGCTCGAATATTATAAATATTTTGTTAATCGCCGGCGGTTCGGTTGATATATCTCCCTCTCCTGTAATTATTAATTCTGCCGAAAATATCTTTATGGCTCCGGCGGTTCTGGCTTTTTCGCTGGTCTTATTGCCTGTCTTAGTTATACGCCGCCGGATAGGCCGTTTTAAAGGGGCTTTTTTGGTTATTGTCTATATCGCTTATATTGCAGTTGTAATTTGATAATTAGTATTAATTATATAAAATATGTAGAAATAATGTTTAAAAGGACAAAGGAAAAAGGATAATCGCTTATGAGTAAAATAAAAAAAGTACTTAAAAAGAAATGCAGTAAAACAAGTTACGAAAAAATCAAGGCCCTTAAGAACAATGATATAATGGACTTTATAGGTCAATATGTTATGCATTGTAATCCCGAATCGGTTTTTATCCGCGGCGGCTCCGCCGAAGATGAAGCATATATAAGAGATAAAGCGCTCCGTCTTGGCGAGGAAGAATCCCTTGCGACGGAAGGCCATTCCATACATTTTGACGGTATAAACGACCAGGCCAGGGATAAAGAAAATACGAAATATCTTTTACCCGAAGGCCAAGAAATTTCAAAAGGGATAAATAAAACTAACCGGAGCGAAGGATTAAAAGAAGTTAAGGGGTTTTTAGAAAATTCAATGGAGGGTAAAGAGATGATGGTAGGGTTTTTCTGCCTTGGACCCACTAACTCGGAATTCTCTTTGCTGGCTGTGCAGATTACCGATTCAAGTTATGTTATGCATTCGGAAGGTATTCTTTACAGGAACGGCTACAATGAATTTCTTAAAGAGGGAAAGAATGCTGATTATTTTAAATTTGTTCATACTGCAGGAGAGCTTGAAAATAATGTCTCAAAAAATATAGACAAAAGAAGGGTCTATATAGATTTAGAGAGAAATACCGTTTACAGTACAAATACCCAGTATGCGGGAAATACCGTAGGACTTAAAAAACTAGCTATGCGACTTGCAATAAAGAAAGCTTCAAATGAGGGATGGCTAACCGAGCATATGTTTGTAATGGGTTCTCACGGACCCGGCGGCCGTGTAACATATTTTACCGGCGCTTTTCCAAGCGCCTGTGGCAAGACTTCAACAGCTATGATGGAAGGTGAAACTATAGTGGGGGACGATATAGCATATCTCAGGGAAGTAAACGGCGAACTTACAGCAGTTAATGTTGAAAACGGAATATTTGGGATAATACGCGATGTAGACCGGGAGTCCCAGTCTGTAATATGGGATATGCTTACCGCGCCCGGTGAAGTTATCTTTTCCAACGTTCTGGTAAAAGACGGCAAACCATACTGGCTCGGTGACGGCCGCCAAATCCCGGATGAAGGAAAGAACTATTCAGGAAAATGGAATAAAGGAAAGACCGGGGAGAATGGCAGCGAGTTAACTCTTTCTCATAAAAATGCCCGCTTTACCGTAGGTATCGGTAGTTTGGACAACCGTGACGAGAAATATAACGCTCCGGAAGGCGTACCGGTCGGAGGGGTTATATACGGTGGCAGGGATTCAGATACTTGCGTGCCGGTAGAAGAAGCTTTTAGCTGGCAGCACGGCATTCTGACTAAAGGGGCAACAATAGAATCAGAGACCACAGCCGCCACTTTGGGTAAAGAAGGGGTAAGAAAATTTAACCTTATGAGCAATCTTGATTTTCTTGCAGTTCCGATAGGTAAATATTTAGAGAACAATTGTGATATTGTTAAAAAGCTTGAAAAAGAACCAAAGGTCTTTTCGGTTAATTATTTTTTAAAAGGAGACGGCGGAAAATACTTAAACGGTATCCAGGATAAGCGGGTATGGCTTAAATGGATGGAGCTTAGAGTTCATTCGGAGGTCAAGGCCATAAAGACTCCCACGGGATATATTCCATTCTACGAAGATTTAAAAAAGTTATTCAAAGAAGTCCTTGATAAAGATTATTCTAAAGAAGACTATAAAGAGCAGTTTACAATTCGGGTCCCGGAATATTTAAACAAGATAGAGAGGATAGTTAAAATTTATAAGGATAAAGCTCCGGACGCTCCGGGTGCTTTGTATGAAGAACTTGAAGCTCAGAAAACCCGCCTTAAGGAAGCAGCTTCTAAGTACGGAGATTACATGACTCCCGACCGACTTGTTTAGATGGAGAAGTACTTTAAGGGTAAGACTAAGATAGTTTACCCGGAAAGTAAGGACAAACTGAGATTAGAGTTCCGGGATACTGTACTGGGGCAGGACGGCCGTCCTGATTCAGGGGGCAATCAGGTTGTAGGCTATGAGAAAGGTAAAGGCCGTTATGCAATGCAGCTCTGTGGATATTTCTTTAATCTTCTGGATTCGCCCGGCGTCAATACCCACTATATAGACAGTCTTCCTGAATCAAAATCAATATTAGTTGAGAGAGCCGATGTATTCGGACAGGGGCTGGAATTTATATGCCGCCGTAAAGCTGCGGGAAGTTTTTTAAGAAGGTACGGGGACTACATCAAAGAGTTTCAAAATCTGAATTACCTTGTTGAAATAACAATTAAGGATGATAAAAAAGGGGACCCGGTAATAAACGACGATACTCTGGAGGAACTGGGGATAATATCGCCTGAGGATTTAAAAAGGGCAAAAAAAATAACTGAAAAAGTCGCCGGTATCATTAACGGCGATTTAAAAAAGAAAGGGCTTGAATTAATAGATATTAAAGTGGAGTTCGGCAAGAAAAAGAAGAAACTTATGGTTATAGACACTATGAACTGTGATAATATGAGAGTATGGGATGCTGAATCAGAGGTATTTCTCGGGCATAAAAAACTATATAAAATCCTTATGGGTGAAAGCAGGACGTAAATACAATGGTCGGTTATTTTGATACCCATGCGCATCTATTAGATAAACGGTTTGATAAAGACCGATTTAAAGTAATAGACAATATGGAGGGGATAGTAAACATTGTTGAACCGGGGGAAGATGGAAAAATTCTCGATGAATTGTTAAAAAATAAAAAAGTTTGGGGCGCCGCAGGCATCCATCCTCACGAAGCCCGTAATTTTAAAAATAAACAAGCCACTTTAAATAAATTACTTGCTAAAGAGAAAGTTGTTGCCCTTGGAGAGATAGGCCTTGATTTTTACTATAAAAATTCAGAGCCCGGTATTCAAAAAGAAGTATTTAAACAGCAGATGGAATTAGCGCAGAACAAAAACATGCCTGTTATTATTCATATGCGCAATGCTTTTAAAGATACGCTTGATATACTTAAAAATTACAATCAGAGAGTTCTGATTCATTGTTTTTCCGGTTCGGCAAAAAAGTTAATGCAGCTGCTTGAAAGAGATTATTATATTGCAATCGGCGGCATGGTAACTTTTTCAAATGCAAGTAGTTTGCAGGACGCGGTCAAAAAAATTCCGTCAGACAGATTGCTGACGGAAACCGATTCGCCTTATCTTGCCCCGCGGCCGATGAGAGGTAAAAGAAATCAGCCGGAATATGTTAGATATATTACAGCAAAATTAGCCCGCCTTAAAAATGAGGATGAAGAATATCTTAAAAGAGTAATATCTGAAAATGCAAGAAGGTTTTTTAATATAAATAATGGCAAAAAGCAATAACAGAAAATTAGATTTAACTACCGGTCCGCCGGTAAAAAAAATTCTTAAGTTATCTTATCCGATTATTATAAGCAACATAATGCATGTTTTTTATAATCTTGCCGATACCGCATGGCTTGGAGTTTTAGGAAAGGAAGAATTAGCGGCTATGGCTTTTGTTTTTCCCATAGTGTTTCTTGTTGTATCAATAGGATTAGGGGTGGGGATAGCCGGGTCTATATTTGTTTCCCAGTATGAGGGAGCCCGAGAACCTCAGAAGGTAAATTTCGCTGCCGGGCAGACTTTTAGTATAACTTTTATTCTGGCCATTATTGTCTCTGTCATTGGATATTTTTTCAGTCCGGCCCTGGTAAAATTATTAGGCGCCGGTCCGGAAGTCCTACCCCTTGCCGTTTCATATCTAAAAGTTATTTTTCCCGGCTTAATCTTTATGTTTTCCTTTTTTATATTTAATGCCATAATGAGAGGCTGGGGTGATACTGTAACCCCTATGAAAATAATGGTAGCTTCTAATTTATTAAATATTCTTTTGGATCCGGTTTTTATATTTGGTATAGGGCCGTCTCCCCGTATGGGTATCTCCGGCGCGGCTTTAGCAACGGTTATTTCCAGGTTACTGGCCTCGATTGTCGGAGTATATATATTATTTAAGGGAAAACAAGCACTGACTCTGCATTTAAAATATTTAAAACCGAGATGGGATATGGTAAAAAAGATATTTAAACTCGGGTGGCCTGTCACATTTGAGCATTCTATGAGGGCGGCGGGATTTATGGCTTTAACTTCGCTGGTGGCTACATTCGGGACGGTATATGTCGCCGCCTACAGTATCGGCACAAGAATATTTTCCATGGTTATAATGCCTTCCCTTGCCGTAAGCATGGGAGTGGTGGCCGGAGTGGGGCAGAGCCTCGGGGCAGGTATGGAAAAAAGAGCCCGGACTATAACTATAAAGATGGGAGGAATTATGATAGTAAT
>JAQICQ010000232.1 GCA_027858455.1 Elusimicrobiota bacterium
AACCCGCCTTTTTAATCTCAGAGCATAGTGATCGTGAGACCCCTTAAATACCGACATACCTTTCCGGTAACGGAAATAACTCACCAGAAGCGTATCATATATCGGCACCCCCAGTATTAAAAACGGCGCAAAGATTCCGATAAGATGTCCGGAACTGTAGTCGGCCCCCATGGAAGCGGCCGCAAGTATGAACCCTGTAAAAAGGCTGCCGGCATCGCCCATAAAAACTTTTGCCTGAGGACGGTTAAAAAACCAAAATCCAGCGAGAGCGCCGAAAAGTATAAGGGCGGTGAAATTCACATAAATTTTTTCGGTAGGAAGCGTTACTAAAAAAAAAGCCATCGCGGCTATTGAAGCTACTCCCGCAGACAGCCCGTCCATGACATCTATTATATTTATTGCATTTATTATAAGGATAACCCAGAAAATGCTGAAAATATAGTTTAGCGCCTGATGCGGAAAAAGTTTAATATAAATATCATATCTAATGAGTATGACAACCGCAATCACCTGCCCTATAAACTTAATTATATAATTCAGGTCAAATATATCGTCCATAATCCCAAGTAAGTAAATAATGCCGCCGCCGTACAAAATCCCCCTGAGCTGATGCAGAGTGCCTGTCTGATAGGAAGTAAATAACCGCAACCCTATCATAACTATCATAAAACTCAGCCATATTGAAGAACCGGCATAGGGGGTAGGTTCCGAATGGGTTTTTAAATCTGTATGCGGAATATCATAAAACCCTGTTTTTGCGGCTGCTTTTTCGCATAATTTTGTAACAATTAAAGAAACCAGCAAAGAAATTATCAGGACATCCAGATATATCATTTTAATATAACTTCTTTAACTTAGAATTTATTTCCTGGATTTTATGATATATTACCTCTGTCCATTTGCTGTCGGGATAATCCCCTAAAATCAGGCTGAAGGAATTTTTGGCCTGTTTCAGCCGCCCGAGATTATAATAGCAATCCCCGAGAAAAAAATATGCATCTTCAACATACGGGGTGTCCTTAAAATTTTCAATATATTTCTTATATACCTTAACCGCCTCATCCCAATTATTGAGCTTCCTTAAAATTTCGCCTGATTTATAAAGGGCGTTTCTATTAAGCGGATGGCTGGGATAGGCAGAAAAAACATCCGAATAATATTTATAAGCTTCTTCGAGGTCATTGTATTTATAATAATATATATCCCCGAGAAAATAAAAAGCATTGCCGGCAATTTTCATGCCTCTATTATTTTTAATAACTATTTTTAAATATCTCTCTGCCTCGTCAAATTCAAGATTTTCAAAATGCTTTTCGGCGGTAACATACTTCACCAAAACTACCCGATTGGCAATATTGTCACGGATAAGATTAATCCGGTCACGGCATACATCCTTCCATTTTGTGGCAGGGCTCACTTCTAAAAGATAATTATACGTATCAAGGGCCTTTTCAAAATCATTGAGATTAAAACAGTAAAGATTCCCCAACATGAAGAGAAGGTCATTGTGAAAACGCCGGTCCTTATAATCTTTTTTCATAAGTTCCCCTATCTTAACGGCCTTTTTTATATTCTCTATAGTATAATTTGCTTTTTCTTTATAAAAATTAAAAAGAGCGTATCGGGCCAGAGCGCATAACCTGTCGTGTTTGCCTTTTTGGCACCTTTTTATAAACTCTTCATAAAACCTCACTTCACCTTCGGAATTTATAGGCTTATTCTTTTTAATTTTATCTTTTATCTTAAGCTGCCGCTGTTTAATTTTATGTTCTTTTAGAAATTTTCCTGTTATAACTGCCAGGGCAACCCCAACTATAATTATAATTATATATATCATTATTGACTCTCCTTAAATTAATTTATTTTATCTATTTTAAAGATTATTATCAAACCTGATTTAATGAATTGTATATCTCAATTATTTCTTTTACGGTTTTTGGGACAGTAAATTGAGCTGCTGTTTTATAAATATCTTCTGAAACCGACGGATCCGGATGCTTTAAATATCCCGTGATTTTACTCACTGCTTCATCCATCTCACCGGGACCATATAAGAATCCGTTTTTCCCGTCTTTTATTATCTCCCCTATTCCTCCCAGGTCAGGCGCTACGGCAGGTAATTTTCTCGCACCGGCCTCTATAATAACCCGGGGAATGCTTTCCATTCTTGACAGCATAAAGAGTAAATCAACAGAATCGTAAAATTCCATAAGCTCTTTCCCTGATTTCCACCCCGTCAGATAAACATTAGAAGGGACCCTTTCTTTTAAATAGTCTTCCAGTTTACCCCCGCCGGCAATTTTAATATTTATACTTTTACCCGTAGCAGCATTGAGCTTTGCGGCAAAATCCGGGATAAGATCAGCCCCTTTTTCAGGATGCAGACGGCCTACAAATCCTATAGTATTCCCTCCCCGCTTCTTATCTGTGACCGTTTTAAACCATATTTTAGAAATACCTATATAGACAACTTTAATCTTTTCCGGCGGAACTTTTTCTTTTTTTATCATTAACTCTTTTACTTTTTTTGAATTAGCTATAATTGCTTTACAATACCGGGCTGTCCAGATATCGGCTGATTTATGATACCACTTTCTCCATGTATCAGTACTTTGACGCGAAGATACTACTGACACCGAGGTAAGTTTGCCGGCTATTCTGCCAAGAATATTTGCTCTGAAAAGATGTGTATGGATTATGTCCGGTTGTTTATTTTTTACATACTTTAATATTTTAAGAAAAGAAGAGAGCTTTACGACTTCAACACCTGCTTTTTTAATCCTTTCTCCCGTTTCTCCGAACTCTTTAATATAAGCAACGGTATGATGATATTTGCTTTTATCGGTAGTTACAATATCCTCGAC
>JAQICQ010000006.1 GCA_027858455.1 Elusimicrobiota bacterium
ATACAAAATTAACTATGGCGGAGTAATTTCATAAAGTAAGGAAAATTTTGTATATATTTAGGTAGAATCATTTCATTTAGGTTTTTGATGAGTCAACCCGAGTAATTTGATTAAAAATACCTATATTGTATAATAGGATTTTAACATGATATAGAGGATTACAAGACTTTATAGTTAAAGGAATATTTAATCGCTAATAGAATGTAAGACAACTTGACTTGCTGAATATAGAATCAGCGAACTGCTCAAAAAAACAAATAAGAGCAACAAATATATGACCGTGAACAGTCAAACCCGTTGATCATAAAAAGTTTATTAAGTTGAGGATAAATAAATAAATAAACTATGCAAAAAGAAGCTAAAGCAAGAATAAAAATAAATAATCTTCTTCGGAACGCCGGCTGGCGTTTTTTTGATAATAACACCGGTTCCGCAAATATTCAGTTAGAACCTAAAGTTAAGCTAAAAGAAAAAGATATAGATGTGTTCGGTAACGATTTTGAGAAAACTACTAATGGTTATATAGATTTTCTTTTGCTTGATGAGCGCAAATATCCTTTTATAGTGCTTGAAGCAAAAGCTGAAGATAAAGACCCGTTATCAGGGAAAGAACAGGCAAGGCGTTATGCTCAGTCACTGGATATTAAACTTATAATTTTATCTAATGGGAATCTTCATTATTTCTGGAATCTTGAACATGGCAATCCTCAAATAATCACTAAATTTCCAACTCCGGAATCGGCGAATCATTTTAAATATTATAAGCCCGATACGCAAAAACTTGCTGAAAAAGAAATCCAAAAAGATTACATAGCTTTAACCCAATATCCCGGCTACATGAATGATCCCCGATGGAGTGATGAAACTGAGAGGGATATTTTTATAAAAGAAAAAAATCTGATGTTCTTAAGGCCTTATCAGCTTAGGGCAATAAAGGCATTACAGGTTGCCGCAAAGCATGAAAAAGAAAGGTATCTTTTTGAAATGGCTACAGGTACCGGTAAAACTCTTGTGTCGGCGGCGGTAATAAAACTTTTTTTAAAAACCGGTAATGCAAAAAGAATACTTTTTCTTGTTGACCGGCTTGAGCTTGAAACCCAGGCATACAAGAATTTTGTCAAGTATTTAAAAAATGATTTTACCACAGTTATATATAAAGAGCACAACGACGACTGGAATAAGGCAGAGATTGTTGTTTCAACAGTTCAAAGCTTGTCATCAAATAACAAGTATCAAAAACTATTTTCTCCGACAGATTTTGACTTGATTATATCTGATGAAGCGCATAGATCTATAAGCGGAAACAGCAGGGCTGTCTTTGAATATTTCATTGGTTATAAATTAGGATTAACTGCAACACCGAAGGACTATCTTAAAAACATTGAGGATATAAGTGAACTTGATCCTCGTAAATGGGAAAGAAGGCAGCTTAGGGATACATATAAAACTTTTGGCTGCGAAAAAAGTGAACCCACATTTCGGTATAGTCTTATTAACGGAGTTAAAGAAAAATATCTTATCAATCCGGTCGTTGCAGACGCAAGAACAGAAATATCAACTCAACTTTTATCTGATAAGGGATATTCTATAATGGTTGCCACGGATGAAGGAGAAGATACGGAAAAAACTTTTTTTCAAAAGGATTTTGAAAAGAAATTCTTTTCTGAAAAGACTAACAAAATATTCTGTAAGACATTTTTAGAAAATGCTTTAAAAGATCCAGTCAGCGGCGAAGTAGGAAAAAGTATAGTTTTTTGTGTAAGTCAAAATCATGCCTCTAAGGTAACGCAAATTCTAAATGAATTTGCGGATGAACTTTTTCCGGATAAATATAATTCTGATTTTGCGGTGCAGGTAACATCAATTATCCCTAATGTTCAGCAATTTTCCATTAATTTTGCGAACAATACTCTTAATGGTTATACAAGAATGCTTCCAAATTATAAGTCAAGTAAAACAAGAGTATGTGTAACTGTAGGTATGATGACTACCGGCTATGATTGTCAGGATATTCTCAATATTTGTCTTATGCGTTCTATATTTTCTCCGACTGATTTTGTCCAGATAAAAGGGCGCGGTACAAGAAAATATGAATTCAAATATACCAAACAGGAAGGAGCATATAAAGAGCAAATAAAAATACAGAAAAATAAGTTTAAACTATTTGATTTTTTTGCCAATGTAGAATATTTTGAAGAAAAATATAATTATGATGAAGTAATAGAAATGCCTCCATTAAGCAAAGGCAACGGTCCGGGAGACCAGGCGCCTACTGTTGAGGATGTGTCTGTTTATATCCCCGATCCGCTCAAGACATTTAATGAAGAAGCCGTGGGGCTTCAGGGTATGCGGATTGACAGGGAATTATTTGACAAATTCAAAGAACAGATTAAACAGGATGGCTTTATCAATGAGAAATACGAAAAAGGAGATATGCAGGCAGTTGAAGATTATGTCAATGAAGAAGTCTTTGATAAGCCGGAAGATTATTTTAACCTTAATAAATTGAGAAAATCAGTTAAAGCAGACAGGAGAATAACACTCAGGGAGTTTATTGATTATGTGTTTGGGAATATTTCCAGATTCAAATTAAAAGACGAGATGCTTGATGAAGAAGTTGATAAATTTATTTCTATCTATAAACCCGAGAACAAATACGTCCTTCTCATAAAAAATTATCTTAAATCTTATGTGACAGATAGCGCGATCAGGGAAATAGTCAGAAATAAACAATACGCAAAATTTGCCCACAATCCCAAGATAAGTCTGGAAGAATTTAAAGCACTAAATGGATGGCGTGATGTAGTGCCGGAGTATGTAAAAGATTATATTTCTATTAATGCATATATTTAAGATGGATAAACAAGAATTAATAAAAAGGCTGGAAGATATTGAATGGGAAGATTTTGAAGTTAAGGAAGCAAAATCAGAAATACCCAAAAGCAGTTGGTCAACTGTTTCCGCATTTTCAAACACATCCGGAGGCTGGCTGATTTTCGGTGTAAAAAAGACAGGGAAAAGTTATGAAATTAGGGGAGTGCGGAATCCGGAGAAGATAGAGCAGGATTTCACTACAGCATTAAGAAGCGGGAAATTTAATAAAAAAATTAAACCGCTTTGCAAAAAATATACTTTTTCAGATAAAACGGTTTTATCGTTTTATATCCCCCAAAAGGCAACCAAAGACAGACCGGTTTATTACGGTAAGACAAACAAAAACACTTTTATACGAACCGGTTCAGGTGACCAGCGCGCCACAGCAGAAGAGATAGATTCTTTTTACAGACATGCTTCGTTTAAGGATAAAAATAAAGAGCTCACATCGTTTAAACCGGACGATTTAAGCAAAAAGACAGTAGAGCAATTCAGAAACTTTTTCGCATCCAAGAATCCTGCCCATAGATATTTAAAATTAAACGATAAGGATTTTTTAGAGAAATTAGGGGCTCTCAAAAATAATAAAGTTACTTATGCCGGGCTATTAGTTTTTGGAACAGAGGATGCATTAGGCAGTGAACTTATAAATTACAGAATTGATTATATTGAAATACCGGCAAAATCTTTTTCTGACGGCGAAACCAGATATACATTTAGATTAGATTCAGGAAAAAACCTTTATCTGTCTTTTTTTAATATCTATGAGCGGTTAAGTCCAAAAATAGAAGTACCGTTTAATCTTAAAAACGGTGTGCGTGATGATGACCCTCCTCATTTGCAGGCATTAAGAGAAGCTCTGGTGAATCTTTTAATGCATACCGATTATTTCAGCTCAGCCAATGCCCGGATAAGATTTTTTACCGACAGGATTGAGTTTTTTAATCCCGGAGGTTTACCCAAGCCACTTGAGTATATATTAAAAGAGGATTATTCTCAGCCGAGAAACTTTTATGTAGCAAAAATGTTTAGGTTTTTGAAGCTTTCAGAAGGTATGGGGAGTGGATTCCATAAAATGATTAGCGGATGGAAGCAGTATTATAAAAAACCAATCATTGAGTCAGGCTTTGATTATTACAAAATAGTTTTTCCGTTAAAGCCAGCCAAAACTACGGATAAAACTACGGATAAAACTAGGGAGAAAACTAGGGAGAAAACTAGGGAGAAAACTAGGGAGAAAATAATTGCTTTTATAAAAGAAGATCCCAATATCACTATGGAAGCATTAGCTGATAAAACCGGGATTAGCCCAAAAGGTATAGAGTGGCAGATAAAGAAATTAAAACAAAATGGCATACTAAAACGCATCGGTGCTGACAAAGGCGGTAGTTGGAAAGTGAAAAAATAATATGTTAAACAACGAAACAAAAAAGAAAATAGACAGTTGTAGGGATATACTTGTCGGAAAGATTCCCGATCCCAAAGCTCAGGTAGAACAGATAACTATCGCATTAATGTATAAGTTCATGGATGATATGGATAATGATGCTGTTGAAATAGGTGGAAAACCATCTTTTTTTGTTAAAGAATATGAGCAGTATTCCTGGTCAAATCTTATGTCTCCGAAAATTGGAGGGCAGGAACGTATAAATCTTTATGCGGAGGCAATATTGAAGATGCCTCAAAATCCGCATATACCTCAACTCTTCAGGGATATATTTAAGGGGGCTTTTCTTCCTTATAGAGCACCTGAAACATTACGGCTTTTCTTAAAAGAGATAAACGGATTTGTATATGACCACAGTGAAAAACTCGGAGATGCTTACGAGTATTTACTCTCTATAATGAGTTCTCAGGGTGATGCCGGCCAGTTCAGGACACCGAGAAATATTATTGATTTTATTGCGGAGATTGTTGACCCTAAAAAAAACGATACTGTTCTTGACCCTGCTTGCGGCACCGCCGGCTTTCTTATATCAGGCTATAAACATATTTTAAAGAAAAATAAGGATAAACTTAATCCCACTGAAAAAGAAAAATTAATGAATAATTTTGTAGGTTATGATATCTCTCCGGATATGGTAAAAATATCAAGAGTCAATATGTATTTACATAAATTTCCCGACCCTAATATTTATGAATACGATGCGCTATCAAGCCAAAAAAGGTGGGAAGAAACTTTTGATGTAATTATGGCAAATCCGCCGTTTATGTCTCCAAAGGGAGGTATAATACCGCATAACAGATTTACTGTTAAATCTAAGCGGTCGGAAGTATTGTTTGTTGATTACATCAGAGAACATTTAAATATTGACGGCAGAGCAGGAGTCATTGTTCCGAAGGGAATAATATCTACTTCTCAAAATGCATATAACCAATTGAGAAAAACTCTAATAGAAGAAAACTATTTATATGCTGTTGTATCTCTTCCTGCAGGGGTTTTTAATCCTTACTCAAAAGGAAAAACAAGCATTCTGCTGATGGACAGGAATATTGCCAATAAAACTGATAGCATACTTTTTGTAAAGGTGGAAAATGACGGCTATGATTTAGGAGCACAGCGACGCCCGATAGATAAAAATGATTTACCGCAGGTAATGGATATTATAAACGCATGGAAAGCCGGGAAGAAAACAGATAACAAGCTGGCGATATATGTAGAGAAAACAAAAATTGCCGAAAGCGACGACTATGATCTCTTTGCCGACCGCTATCGTACCAAACCTGATCACACAAATGCTAAATGGCCAATGAAGGAGTTGAAAACTGTTATAGAAACGATTACTCCACCAACAAAAATACTTAAAAAAGATTTTAAAATAGTAGGGAGCTT
>JAQICQ010000042.1 GCA_027858455.1 Elusimicrobiota bacterium
GGGCGGGATTCGGCTGTTAAGCCGAACCTGAGGTGACTGCCCGGGAGGCAGGCGGTTAAATCCTTTAAAAAACAAAAAAAAGGCGCCGGGCAAATAATAAATAAAAAACTGCCTGCCTAGCGGCAGTCAACGAAGATAAAAGAGGTCGACTGATGAACCACAATGCCGAAGGCGCTACGGAGAAGAAGTCGGCCGATGACAGAGGGATCCTCCTCGCGGAGTGAGAGAGCGTAAGCGAACGAGCGGAGCGAGCATGTAGGCTTTGGGGGTTATATTGTAGTTTCGAAGCTATTTCTTAACTGATTTCGAAACATAATAGTTGCTACTGTTTCAAAAGGGGCTTTCCAACAAATACCGTCCCCCGGGCGCTAATTGACATTTTTGAAATTAAATGGTAGTGTAGTTACAAATCATAGGTAAAAGATTATAAATACCGATAAAAAGTAATATGAGTAATAAAATAAAAAAAATTATAGAGCTGGCAGAAAAATATAGTGTAATAAGACCAAAAGATGTTGAAAAGCACAATATCCCCAGGCAATATGTATATCGCCTTTATAATGAAGGAAAACTTGAGAAAATAAGTAGAGGACTGTATAAACTTCCGGATAAAGAGCTTTCAGAAGATATAATGCTGCTTGAAATAGCAAAAAAAGTTCCAAATGCTGTTATTTGTCTTATTAGCGCGCTCAGGTTTCATGATATGACAACACAAAATCCGTTTCAGATTTGGATTGCGATACATAATAAAGATTGGGCATCTGAAATAGATCTTCCACTGAAAATTATAAGAATGACGGGGGATGCCCTGGAAAAAGGTTCTGAAGAACATCTAATAGATAATATAAAAGTTAATGTTTATTGTCCTGCAAAGACTGTTGCTGACTGTTTCAAGTTTAGGAATAAGATAGGGCTCGATGTGGCTATAGGGGCGCTTAAGGAGTATAAGAAACAGAATAAAGGTACAATAGATATGCTTTGGGAGTATTCCAAGATTGATAGAGTCCAGAATATAATAAGACCTTATGTCGAGGCAGTTTATGAATAATAAAAATATTCCGGCATCGGTAAGGGCGAGACTGCTTAATATAGCCAGGGAGAGAAATGAGAATTTTATGAATCTGCTCATTCGGTTTGCAATGGAGCGTTTTCTTTACCGACTTAGTAAATCAAAGTATTCAGACCAATTCGTTTTAAAAGGCGCGGCTTTGTTCAATTACTGGCATGGAGAGCCGCACAGGCCTACACTTGACGCAGATTTTTCTTCAAAAAATATAATTGGTACAGAAGAGGCAGAAAATATGGTGAGGAAGTTGTGCAGGATTGATGTAAATAATGATGGGTTAAATTTTCTTGAAAAAACGGTCTCGTCGGAAGACATAAGGGAAGAAAACGAATACCAGGGAATCCGTGTGAAATTCAAAGCAAAACTGGGACAAGCTGTTATCCCGGTGCAAATAGATATAGGGTTTGGAGATGCAACGATACCGTTGTCAAAAAAGATTAAATATCCGACCCTGCTTGAATTCCCCGCACCGCGTTTGTTGGCTTATTCATTAGAGAGTTGTATTGCTGAGAAAGTCCAGATAATTTTTGAGAAGGGAATAATCAACAGCCGTATGAAGGATTATTATGATATCTGGTTTTTAATAAGCACATTTGGGATAGATGGGGCAAAACTTCAGAAGGCAATAGAAGAAACATTTAAAAGAAGAAAAACATCGATATTGGATAGTATCCCGGTCGGGCTAAGTGAAGAATTTATTAATGATAAGCAGAAAAAGGCGCAGTGGAAAGGTTTTTTGAATAAAATTGATATAAAAGAAGCGAATATGAATTTAGAAAATACAGTTATGAACCTAAGAGATTTTATAATGCCGGTTATAGAAGGAGCTAGACAGGAAGAATCCTATAACTTGAAATGGCATAAAGATAAAGGATGGGAAAAGGAATAATATACAAAAAACCGTTTTTATAAGTTAAAAAAGTTAGAACTAAAGTTGACAGCAGGGGTAAATGAAATACAACGAAATAAAATATCATTTTTATAACTGGCTTAAAGATAATATACTGGAAAATGAAGACTTTATCAG
>JAQICQ010000069.1 GCA_027858455.1 Elusimicrobiota bacterium
GCCTTGCGAAGCGTTAAGAAAAACGACAACAATTTGTCATTTTTAAGTGGAGCACACTTGTTCGGATTCCTTCGAATCCTATTCTTTTAAATTGGCACGCCCGGAAGGATTCCTTTTCAGTCGCCTATCGGCGCCTTCAAAGCCGGGAATATTCCCTGCCGCTACGCTTTTCATGCCTATGCATGCGGTAATATTCCTCCGAATCCTATTCTTTTAAATTGGCACGCCCGGAAGGATTCGAACCCTCAGCCTCCTGGTCCGTAGCCAGACGCTCTATCCAGTTGAGCTACGGGCGCAATGGTTTAAATTTTAGTTATTATTGGTTAATATTCAAGGGTAAACTTTATCCGATAAACTCTTTTACTGTGCCAAGAAGTGTTGCTTTCTTAAAAGGTTTAAGTATAAATTCCGATTGACCTGCGGGTTTTAAGGTTTCGTATAAATCTTTATCTTTAACCAGTCCGGAATTAAATATCACCGGACAGTTTATCCCTTCATCTCTGACTTTTTTTATACTCTTCCAACCGCTTAAACCCGGCATTACCACATCCGATATTATTAAATCATAGCTCTTGCCCGACCTTTTGCCCGACAATACTTTTTCAACTAATTCTTCTCCCGAAGTTGCAATATCAAGCTCATATTCAGCTAATATAAGTTCCAGCAATTTAATAATATTTTCCTCATCATCGGCAATAAGTATCTTTTTGTTCCCTGAGTCAGAAATTTTACGCTGCTTGCGAAACGCAGCAGTGCGTAATTCCTTTTTAACATTCCTGGCATCGGTTTTTCTGTATTTCTCCAGATCAATAACTTTTCTCACCACTTCTAAAAACTGGGCGCGCAAGAAAGGCTTGGCCAGATAATCATCTACTCCCGATTTATCCTCATAGAGATCAAATCCTTCCAAAGTTAATACAATAACCGGAATATCCTGTAAATTTTTGTCTTTTGATAATTTATCCGCTAACTCATAACCGCTTATTGTATCAAGCATATAGTTAAGGATTATTAAATCAGGAGGATCGGAATTTATCTTCTTTAATGCCTCGTCTCCATCCCGGGCTTCGGTGATTTCAGAGATGTAATCCCGAAGATGAACTTTAACTAAAAAGCGTATATCTTTATCTTCATCGGCTACTAAAACTTTTAAAGAACCCTGCATATCACTCATCTTATTACTGCAATTACTATAGCCGCTATACTGAGTATTGAAGAAATAATCCCAATCACTACAAAAGTATCGGTCTTATTTCCCGCCTTTTCAACCGGTAATCCTTTTATTGAAAATTCTTTAACCGTCGTCCTGTCTTGATTATCTGTTGAAGTTACTTTTATTTTGTTCTCCCCGAATTTAACATTTAAGGCGATTACAAAATTACCTTCCTTATCAACAGTGACCGTCTCGTCGTTAATCTTTACAACGGCATACCTTTCGGTGACACCTTTTACGGATACAATTGAGGTTCTTACTTCCTGGCCCGGGACCGGATGAATTATTTTAAGCGCCGGAGGTTTACTGTCAACTTTTAACAATACCGGTTCGGAAAACCCGCTCCTTGTCCCCATATCATTTACAAAAGCCGCACGCCACCAATACTCTCCGTCGTGTAATTTTTCGTTTATTTTTTCCTTTGTGGAATCTTTGATTTCCCGGTCAATTACAAACCGGGTAAACTCTTTATCTCTGGCTACCTGGACATAGATACTTCTGATTCCATCGTTATTTTTATTTTTTGAAGAAAGTTTTTTAGTTAATTCAGCCGGGTTAAATGTATTTGAAGTTATAATATCCGCGGGAATCCCTTCTTTTTCCTTACCGTTACCTCCGGGATAATCTTTAAACTCCGGCGGGTCCGGGAGCTGCATAGGCGCAGACGGCGGTTTATTTAATTCAGCAACCGACATAAACCCCTCATCTACAGTTACTTTTTGACCGCTGGAAATAAAATCAACTTTTCCTTTAAATACACTTAATGTTGATTTTTTGTCTTCATCAACTTTTGCAGTATATTCCGAATTATCATCAGGATCAATGGAAGCTGAATCGGTAAGGACTTTCACATCTTTTGCTCTTAATTCACCCACCTCAAGCTTAATCACTTCCTGACGGTCTGATTCCGGCCTTAAAAAAACCAGGGCATTTTCTCCGATATTTGCCGCCCCGCCCTTAAGATACTGGATTTTTGCAAATGATTTATCTGCCGTCCTTATTCCGTCTTCCGGATACATCCTTTCATAAAGTTCCGCTTCTGACCATGACCCGGCTCCCGAGCGGCGCTTTCTTACATTATTTTTCATATATATTATGTCGGCTATCTGTTCTTTTACCATTCCTGCCGGAACCTGCAATTTGTCGCCGGGCAGCAATAAATTAGGATCCCCCGAAGGAATCTTATTATATTCTAAAAGCTCCGGCCATCTTTGGGGGTCATTAAGATATCTCTGAGCAAATTTTGACAGAGTATCGCCTGCTTTCACCTCAATTTCAAGCAGTTTTACCGGTGCCGATATTTCTTCTGCGGCATCAGTAAAGACCGATAGCCGGCTGAACAATAAAACTAAAATTATAATTTTTATACTGTTTTTATACATGGTTAAATCTTAATATACTTATTAAAACAAATAAATAAACCCCCTGTGTTCCTGCAAACCCGGGATTTTCTGTATATGATATCAGCTCTCTTTTTGTAGTTTACGGGATATCCAGAATTTAAATTTTGAGCCTTTTCCCAACTCCGACTCAGCCCAAATCCTGCCTCCGTGAGATTCTACTATATACTTTGTTATGGTAAGCCC
>JAQICQ010000119.1 GCA_027858455.1 Elusimicrobiota bacterium
TCCTTTACCGTAAGCGGCTCGCCGTGGACGCTTGCTAATATCTCAACAAATGCCTGGACCGACGGGGAGACATATACTGTGCTTACAAGGGCTTATGACGATGTCACTAACAGCGAATCGGAAGGTAAAGCTGAAGCTGCAAACGCTCATGATTTTATCTGCGACCGGACACTGCCTCAGTCGTATATAAGAAACCCGGAAATATATGTTAATGAATTTAACAATTTAAGCGAACTGGACAGAGTGGAAGGCACCGCTTACGATGCTTTTGGAATAAGCAAAGTGGAGTTATCCGTAAAGAAATCACTGGGTAATAAATACTGGCATAAAGGCGTAGGATGGAGTGACGGCGAAGAATTCTTTACAACAAATCTTTCTGCGGGTTCAACATACTGGTGGATAGACGAGATTAATTTTGATTCCAGCTGTGAGTACTTAATAAAATCTCGTGCCTATGATAATAATACTCCGATCGCTAATGATGAAGGCGATCCGCAGGCCGACGGCGTAGGTACCGACAGTTTCCATAAGACGAATATAGATCTCGTAGCGCCTGATTCGCTTATAGAAGCCCCAACTGACGGAACTACGCTTAGTTCTCTTGCCGGAGGCGGTATTACCGGTACGGCTGAAGACTATAACAGCCAGAGTGTTATAACATTTGTCAAGATAAGAATATCCGATATCACAGATGCCACAACTGAATATTACGATCTTGCAGACTGGGTTGCCTCTAAAGAAAATTGGCACAACACCAATCTCTTTGGAGCCGGCGCGTCCATAAGCTGGGATGCAACGGGCTTAAATATTACCGACTCAATCTGGACTTCCGGCAACAGGTACAGGATTGAAACATATTCAAAGGATTCGGCGACACCTGAAAATATCGAGACGTCATATTCAACAATAACATTTACTTATGATAATACAGCGCCTGTATCTGGTATAGAGTTTCCAGTAGATACAGATCACTATAAAGCGGGAGCTCTGGGCCAGACCATATACGGCACGGCCGTTGACGCTACTTCCGATGTGCAGACGGTAGAACTGAGTATTTTACAGAAAAGCGCGACAAAATGGTTTAGCGGTACCGGTTTTATTGATGGCACCACTACATGGATTGATGTGGGGATAACTCCCGGAACCACCAACTGGTCATATACTGATGTCGATTTAAAGTGGACGACTGACGAAAAATATGTATTTAAAACAAAATCTTATGATGATATAGGCAATGAATCATCAGCAAGCGCGCCCCTTGAGGTTGTCTATGACGAGACCGTTCCGGTTACAACTATTGGTAACCCGGCAGACGGGTCAACGAAACAGAAAAATTTACTGACGACACTCTCCGGAACGGCGTCCGATACCGCGCCGGGGCTTGTAAATAATGTTAAATTTTCGCTTAAAATTGAGGATTACCCTTCGGTCGGCACAGATTATCACTGGGACGGTTCTACATGGGTATGGACAGGAACCTACGACACTGATTTACCAATTTCGGCAAGTTATCCACAGAATACGCAAAGCAATACCTGGTCGTACGGATTTGACGCTTCAATGTGGCAGACAGGTAAATACTATGTGTTAAAGACATGGGCAACTGATAAAGCAACTAACGAAGAGGCTGTAATGCCGACTTCAAGGTTTAGGGTAATACTTCCGGCAACCCATTTTGATGTAAATTTTACATTCCCGCCGCCTTATACCGCAGGATCCTGGCAGGAGGTTGAGGTTAAGGCGCTTGATAAAGATGAAAATATAGCGCTTACTTACAACGGAACCATAAAAGCAACGACTAAAGACTCTCTCGGTATAAAGGGCCACCCGCAGACCGAATGGGCCGAAAGTGATATAGATGCCGGTTCCGGCGGTGATGAATATACTTTTACGACTAATGACGAAGGTTCCTATAAATATAACTCTTTTGTGAAATTCAAGACCGCCTCTGTAGGCGTGGGCACTTACAAATTTCTCCTTATATATGATACGGCAGCAACTACTGTAAACGGTGAAGATTTAGGAATAATCGTTACTCCAACGGTTGCAGAGAGATTACAGGTCGTAGTTCCGGGCGAAACTACAACACCGGGAACGATTTCAGGGAAGACGGGATCTCCGTATAATCAGACGGCCGGCGCGGGTTTTAATGTTGACGTTAATGTAACTGATGAATTCTGGAATGTAACTGCTGCGACAGATACCGTAAATGTAACCACAACCGATCCAAATGATAATATTACAGAACCGGGAAATATTTATGTGGACGGGTCAACAACAACATTTGTAACTATGGTAACTGCCGGCGGGAGATATGTTGAAGCCACCTCGGGAGAAGGCTACAACGATTTTCCCGAAAGTAATCCCTATAACAATGAAATAACAGTTGAAGCTGATAATCCGACAAGATTGCAGATTATCTTCCCCGGAGAGATACCCGCTCCCGGTACGGCAGAGGGTAAGATCGGCGCACCGACAAAACAGCCTGCCGGAAATGATTTTACTATCACAATATACGCTACCGATTCAAAATGGAATGTAAATACAGACACGGAGGTTACGGCAGCTATAACTACTACCGATATCTATGATACAGAGCCGACAGATAAAACACTTACAAACGGCGAGGCGCAGGCTATACTTAATATGAAGACAGCCGACCTGCAGACCGTAACGGCTGTAAATACCGACTCCATACTTGTTCAGGACAATTCCGATATGACAATTACTTATGGCGCCGGACAGAACCTTCAGGTAATCCTTCCCGGCGAAACAGCCCAGCCCGGTGAATATTCTAGCAGTCCGGCCCCGGAATCCGAGCCGCCGTTTGGTAAAGACGGAAATCCGGATAGTCAGACAGCCGGCCGGGAATTTACCGTCGGGGCAAGGCTGGTAGATGATTATTGGAATGTTAAGGTTGATTCTCAGGTATCGGTGAACCTGACTCCGAGCAACAGTTACGGTGACGTTGCGGTAAATCCAAAGACAATAAACGGTTCCGGCAATTTCACCGTGACAAATTATACCGCATGGTTCGGAGCGTCCCAGGCAACACATACTATTACAGCTTCTGCCGGAGGGTGGACATCTTATGAGTCCACAGAATATTCACTTATTCCCAATGCCGGAATGAAATTACAGATTCTTCTGCCCGGCGAGACAGCAGACCCGGGTTCGTTAACCGGAAAAACCGATGCGGCGGATACCCAAATTGCCGGGTCTACATTTGCGGTGACCGTAAATGCTGTTGATGATTACTGGAATGTCCAAAAATCTTCTAATCCCGCTGTTCAAATAACCGCCCAGCCGGACAGTGATTATAGCGCTGAATCCGCTAAATCGCTGCTTTCGGGAAGCGCGACTTTCTGGGCAGTCTTAAATGACGCTGAAGGTGACCCATGGAACATTACCGCTTCTACTTCAGACGGGGATAATATTTTGCCGGACACATCTTCGGATATAGATGTTAGTGTCGGAAATCCTGTGAAACTGCAGATCCTTTTACCCGGCGAATCCACCGACCCGGGAACATCTGACGGTAAGTCCGAAAATCCGGATAGTCAGACAGCCGGTACTTCATTTAAAGTTACAGTTAACTGTGTTGATGACAAATGGAACAAAGTTACTTCTACAAATACGGTAATTAGTCTTGATACTGATAGCAATTATGCCGAGCTGCCTCTTACTCAGTCAACATTAGGTGGGACCACTTCTTTTGCCGTGATTTTATATACTGCCGAAGATACTACATTATCGGCGACCGATAATAATTACGGTATGGTTTCCGACACTTCCACACAATTTACAGTAGATGCCGCCGCCTCTGCGCAGAAATTGCAGGTTATTCTTCCCGGCGAGACGGCAGACCCCGGAGAATGGTCCGGCGCCGCCGGCTCTGCCTCACCGTTCGGTAAAAACGGTTCTCCCTCGCAGCAGACAGCCGGAAATCAGTTTGATGTTACCGTAAATATAGTAGACACATACTTTAATGTAAAAGCTTCTGTTGAACCCGGCGTCACAGTAGATACCCCCGATGACGACTATGACAGCGAGCCGTCAACTAAGACGCTTACCGGAGGCACTACAATATTCAGCATAGATTTCAGGACAGCTCAGGCCTCTTCGGTGGTCCGGGCTGAAGATACCGACGGTGCCGGAAATTATTACGGGATAACAACATCCGCGGGAATAGATGTTATTGCAAATGATCCGGCAAAGATATTTCTTGTAGCTCCCGGAGAAACTTACGCTAACGGACATCCTATAGGCAAGACCGACAATACTCCTTCCGGCCAGACCGCCGGAAATGTATTTACTGTTGATGCTTATGTAACGGATCTTTATTATAATACCGTGACTTCAATTTCTCCGGAAGTTGCAATAACTCTTGAAGACACCAATTCAACTCCGCCGTCAAACCGTAATCTTGCTTCAGGCACGACTACTTTTGATATAATTTTAAAGACCGCGGGCGACTGGTGGGTTAAAGGGGACGATTTTTCTGCAACCTATCAGAACTATACCACGCCTGATATTACCGTAGGGGCGGATTCGGCCGTAAAACTTCTTGTCCTTCTTCCCGGAGAAACTTCCGCTCCCGGCGAAACCGGAGGAAAGACGGGCGCGCCCGATACTCAGGTCGCCGGTCAGGAGTTCTCAATAACAGTCCGCGGAGTTGACAATAATTGGAATATGAAAGATGACGGGTCGGCATTGGCGGATGTCCATATTGAGACTGACGACCCGTATGATTCGGCCCCCGCTCCGTTTAATGACCGCTCGCTTTCGGGTGGTGAGACTAAATTCGGAATAACCTTAAAGAGAGCCGCAACTTCATGGATAAGAGCGACAGATGTCGACGGTACAGCGTTGCTTCAGTATGAGACCGCTCCTGTGGATGTAGACCCGGACATATTCAGCAGACTTTTAGTAACTCTTCCCGGCGAAAGTCTTCTTGAAGGAAGTCCGTCAGGGAAAACGGGCTCCGCATCTAATCAGATTGCCGGACAGCAATTTTTAGTAACTGTCACCGGCACGGACAATAATTTTAATAAAGTAGATACTTCTACGGCAGATATTAATATAACCACCGAAGATCCCGAGGACGGCACTGATATAGATGCCGCGCTTTCTTCCGGAGAAGCGCTTGAATACGTTACCATAGTATCGAGCGGCACCTGGGAAATATATACAAAACCGGTTGGATGGGCGGGTATATCAGGCAGTACTTCAACGCCGGTCAATGTAGGTCCTGCGCCTGCTTCAAAACTTCAGATTCTTCTTCCCGGTGAGAGCAGAGCTCCGGGAACGGTTTCAGGTAAGATAGATACTCCCGACGACCAGATTGCCGGAGTTGAATTTACTCTTACAATAAATGCAGTTGACGATAACTGGAATATTGATACTTCAACTTCATTTGAAACGCATCTTACTTCAAGCGACGGTTATGCCGGTATTGATGAATATCCTGTCTTATCGGGAGGCACAAAAGAGGTTGCCGTTACTTTAGTTAAGGCTTCAACCCATACTTTTACAGTAGACGATAACAGAAACCCGGGTATAGTTGCTTCTTACGAGAATCCTGATAAGGTAACGGTTCTGGCTAATACTGCCACTCAGCTTCTTTCAATACTTCCCGGAGAAAATCATAATCCCGGAGAATACGGCGGCGCGCCCGGAGCTTCACAGCCATACGGCAGAAACGGCGCGCCTGCTGATCAGACAGCGGGCGTAAATTTCACAGTTACCGTAATGGCTGTTGATGATTGGTTTAATTTAAATACCGCTTCAAATCCGGTTGTTGATTTACATACGTCCGATACTCATATTGACGATCCATATGTGACAAAAAGTTTTGCTTCAGGCGAGGCAGCCTATACTCTCGCTTACAGAACGCAGGAATCGGGCGCATCTATATATGCCACAGACCAGGCAGATATACTTTCTACCGGGACTTCAAATAATTTTAAGGTTGAACCGGCCGCGGCGGTTGAACTCCAGGTGCTTGTGCCGGGAGAATTCCAGGTAGAAGGTTCCACAGAAAATGGAAAAATAGGTTCTCCGGATATAGCGTACGCGGGAATTCCTTTTGACATAACGGTAAATGCCGTAGACGAATTTTATAATACAAACACAAACGCAAATATAAATGTATTTGTAGAAACGAGCGATTTAAACGACGCTGATCCGGGCGTTGCTCCGCTCGTCAACGGCACAAAAGTTTTTAATATAAACATGATTACCGCCGGTAACCAGGATATAACAGCTTACGATTACGAGACATCGCTTGATACAGGCACCAGCGCGACTATACCAGTTCAGCCCGACGCGGCAATACAGTATCAGGTGCTTGTTCCGAATGAGACTAACGAGCCGGGTATAGGTAAATCAGGGGAGGTTCAGCCTCAGACAGCGGGAGCAGCTTTTACGGTTACGGTAAATGCCTGTGACGGCGACTGGAATATTGATACAAGCACGGATATAGTTGCATCGCTAACTACTTTAAACGATGACTATGATACTCACCCGGAGGATAAGACCCTGACTTCCGGAACGACTTTCTTTGTTGTGACCCCGATTACAGCCGGCAACAGTTTCACGGTAAGAGCCACAGGGGCTTTAAACAGTTATGATTCTTCGGCAGTTACGATTAATCCTGATTCCCCCATAAAACTTCAGGCTCTCGTTCCCGGCGAAACTGCTGAACCCGGCAATTACAGCGGTTCGGTAAATAAAACGTCACCATACGGTAAGACAGTTGGTTCAACGCCTGACAGGCAGACTGCCGGTGATGAGTTTACAGTTACGGTAAATGTAGTTGATAATTACTGGAATATCGTTGATTCGGCGCCCGTTGTGAATCTTACGGCCACCGATACAAATGCTCTTATACCATCGGATGAAGCGCTTGCCGGCGGCACTGCTGAATTTGACATGACCTTTAAGACTGCAAACGCCACATGGACAATAACTTCCGCAGGCGGCGGCTATACTGAATTTATGACGCCTCAGATAAATACCGATCCAAAACCGCCTGTCAAACTTCAGGTTCTTCTTCCCGGTGAGACCGCTGCTCCGGGTACGGCTTCGGGCAAGACCGACACTCCGGATACGCAGGTCGCCGGTTCAATTTTTACAATAACGGTTAATGCCGTTGACAACCTTTATAATATAAATCATTCAACAGGTTTTCTCGTTGATGTTGTAACGAGCGATCCGTATGATGCCGAACCTGCTCAGGCTTCCCTCATAAACGGAACAGCTAATTTTGACATAGTATTTAAAGAAGCCAATACCACACAGACGGCAACTGCGTCACCTGCGGATTCAACGGTAAGTCAGGGAGTTTCGGCGGATATTACAGTTGATGCGGCAGCAGACGACAGACTCCAGGTTCTTGTGCCCGGAGTAACGCCGGTGCCCGGAGATGTTAATAATTCAGGGCGTACCGGCACGCCGGATAATCAGGAAGCAGGAAC
>JAQICQ010000003.1 GCA_027858455.1 Elusimicrobiota bacterium
CTTTAAGAGGAATATCTCTGTCTGAACTTTCTTTTATCAATGGATAGTTGTTTTCCTGATGGATAGAAAAAGTATATTTTTTGCGGTCGCCCTTTAAGGCAGCGGCGGTACCGTTTCCCTGATGAATATCGCAGTCGGCAATTAAAACTTTTTTATTTTTGCCTGTGATGTTTTTTGCTGCAATCGCCACATCGTTAAAAACGCAAAAACCTTCACCGTGATCGGGATAAGCATGATGAAACCCGCCGCCGATATGAACTGAAGCGCCTCCGGCAAGCGCGGCCTCGACAGCCATAACAGAGCCTGCGCAGGCTAATGCCGAAGCTTCGGCAAGATCTTTTGAATAAGGCAGTTCTAATTTTATTTCATCCGCATGGCTGAGAGTGCCGTCAAGAATTTTACTTACATATTTAGAGGTATGTATTGTTTTTAAAAGTTCCGCATCCGGCATATACGGCGTTTTCATATCATCCCGGTTAATATATCCATTATTTAAAAGATACTCTTTTACTAATCGGTATTTTGAGGTAGGAAAAGGATGATTACCTATATCAACTTCATATTTTTCGGAATATATGATTTTTGGTTTGTAATATGACAATTTGTAATCTAACAATAAATTGGAATTAAATAATTTCTACCAGGAATATTTTACTTTACCGCCTATGGTAATACCCAGGATACTGGCCACCTGCGGTGAAGAAGTAGTTAAAAAACTTTTTATACCTACAAACCAGCTCCAGTTAGGGCTCATGGGAAATATTTCCACCCCTGCCAGCTGTTGAAAACCTAAAGCGGTACTTGCCGGTGACTTAACTTCCGCCCCCACTTTGCTGTCCGGATTTACCCGGTAATCCCCTCCGGGAATTTCCTTGTAAAAAACATTATAAAGGCCCACACCTCCGCCGACATAAAAATTTTCATATATTGTATATAAAAAATTTACAGTAAAAGGCATAACGGTAAGTTTTGCGTCAACGGTCTCGCCGGGCCGGTACTCAGCTGAATTTCTATCATCCCCTAAATCAGCTTTGGTAAAATTTTCTATTTGGTCCGTCCCATACATAAACCCGAGACCAAGTTCAATTCTCTTGTTCCCTTCTTCTCTCGTTCCGGTCACGGTAAGAGCCGGGCTCATTATTTTTCCTTTTTCAGACCCTGCCCCGATTCCCAGCCCAAGTTCTCCCCCGAGGTCCCAGTCTTCCCATGCTGCATTAGCTGCAGCCGAAACCAGAAAGACCAACAAAACCACAAAAGTTTTTTTCATTTGAAAACACCTGCCCTGCACCGGAAATATCTAAACTTATTTGTCTTAGCCTTTTTGTAAATCCAAGCTTATGACACTATTGTATCACTTCTTTAAAAGATACTCAAGTACCGCTTCCTGGCTGTGAAGCCGGTTTTCTGCCTGGTCGAATATTGCTGAATTAGGTCCGTCCATAACTTCGTCAGTCACTTCTTCTCCGCGGTTAGCCGGCAAACAATGCATAACTATGGCATCCTTTTTTGCTTTTTCAAGAAGTGTTGAATTAACCTGAAAGCGTCCGAATTTTTCTCTTCTTTGTTCTTCTTCTTCTTCATCTCCCATACTAACCCACACATCGGTATATATCACATCGGCATCTTTAACGGCAACCGTGGGATCATTGGTTACATTAATATCTTTATTTTTTTCCTGCATTAGATTTAATATGCTTTTCTTTGGTTCAAAACCTTTCGGAGATGCCACTGTGAGCTTAAATCCAAATATGCCGGCGGCATTTATTATAGAATTACAGACGTTGTTCCCGTCGCCGATAAAAGCCACCTTTATATTATCATAATCATATCCTTTATGCTCGGTTATAGTCATGACATCGCCTAACCCCTGACAGGGATGAAGCAAGTCGGTAAGTCCGTTAATTACCGGAACGGAAGATGCTGCGGCAAGATCTAAAACATCCCGGTGCGAAAATGTTCTTATCATTACGGCATCAACATATCTGGACAAGGTTTTTGCGGTATCGCCCATCGTCTCCCCACGGGAAAGCTGGAGCGCGTTACTCCCCAGATACAAAGCATCGCCTTTAAGTTTCTGCATGGCTACATGGAAAGAAACATTAGTCCTTGTGGAAGGTTTGGTAAATATCATGGCCAGGATTTTTCCCGGTTTAATTTTAGGTTTTTTGCCATTTTTAAGCTCTATAGCCCTTCTTACCAATCCTACCAGGCTCTCTTTATTATAATCCCTTAAATCCAGAAAATGTTTTGTCATAAATTAATCTTTCTCTTTTAATACTGCATCCACATCTTTTAAGCCGTTCCCGGTTAAAAGACATACCGCCGGTTCTCTTATATCATCAAGGCCGCCCGAAGCGGCAAGCTCGCGGAGGCCGGCAACACTGGTCACACCTGCGGGTTCCGCAAATACTCCGGTTGAGGCCGCCACATATTTAATATTCTTTATTATATCGTTATCATCAACCCGTACTGCTTTACCTCCGGTTTCTAAAACAGCGCGAACCGCAGCTATACCGTCGCGGGGCAAATCTACCGATATTGAATCCGCAACAGTCGTTGCGGATATAGATTCAAGTTTAATTTCTGAAGGATCTATATCTCTATCCGAAATTTTTTCTGTAGTTCTTGTTACTGCATCTGATTTAGAGCTCTGGACGGCTATAAGCTCAGGAATACGGCTGATAAGTCCCAGTTCTTTTAAGTCCCTAAAACCTTTCCATACACCGCTTATAATATTTCCGTCACCGACCGGGACAAATACCGACCCGGGCGCTTTAAATCCCAGCTGCTCCCATATCTCGTAAGATACAGATTTTTTTCCTTCCCTTGTAAAAGGGTTATATCCGGTATTTCTGTTAAAGCAACCGGTCTCACCTGATTCCTTTACACACAGGTCATACGCTTTATCATAATTGCCGTCTATAATTCTTACATCGGCGCCATATACTCTCAGCTGAGCTATCTTTGCCCTGGGAGCAGTTTTAGGAACATAGATTATAACATCAATGCCCGATGCAGCGCCCATACATGCCCAGGAACAACCCGCGTTTCCGGTTGAAGCGGCCGATACTACAGAGAGACCTTTTTCAGCGGCCACGGCCATAACTACAGAACTTGCCCTGTCTTTAAAAGAACCCGAAGGCAGGCGTGTATCGTCTTTTATATATACTTCGTCCATGCCGGAATCTTCCCGGAGCTTACTGAAAGGATAGAGGGGGGTAAGCGACATATCCAGGGGCGGTATATATTTTATATCATTGAATGGAAAGAGAGGTTTATATCTCCATACTGTTTTATCCGTATTTTCTTTAAGCGACTCTACCGAAAAAACTTTCCCTATTGCTTTATAATCATACTCCGCATCTATATTACTGCCGCAGTCAGTACAAATATAGCCGGAATAATCTTTTTTGTACTCCTTGCCGCAGGAGAGGCATTTAAACCCGGACAGAAAATTAGACATAATTTACGGAGTTATTATAGTTCCGTTCTTGCCCTCAAGGCTGTCTGTAATAGCCTCCGGCGAAGTAATTATGGCTTTCTTCCCACCGTTTTCAAGATATCTTATGGCGGATTTCATTTTAGGAAGCATGCTGCCGGGCGCAAAATGGCCTTCCTTTATATATTTTTTAGCCGTAGCAACATCAATAGAGTCCAGATCTTCCTGCTGGGGCTTGCCAAAATTCAAGCATACTTTATCCACAGCGGTTGAGACCAGAAATAAATCAGCCTTGATAGTTGTAGCCAAAAGTGAAGATGCGGCATCTTTATCAATAACTGCTTCTATTCCCGCAATTATACCGTCTTCTCTTTTATAAACAGGAATTCCGCCGCCTCCTACTGCAATTACAGTATATCCGTTTTTAGCGAGAAGCTCTATAGCTCCTTCCTCTATTATTTTTTTAGGTATAGGAGAGGGGACTACCCTTCTGTAGCCGCGGCCTGCGTCTTCCACTACATCCCAGCCATCCTCGGATTTTCTCCTGTCTGCTTCGTCCTTATCCATAAAAGAGCCTATCGGTTTGGAAGGATTTTTAAATGCATCATCGGACTTATCCACAAGAACCCGCGTAACAATTGTTGCAGCTTCACGATTAATGTTTCTCCGGTTAAACTCATTTTTAAGAACCTGCTGAAAGATGTATCCTATTGCCCCTTGAGTGTCTGCGCCGCATGAATCCAGAGGTACACGATGAATATTTTCATGCTCCTCTCCGAGTTCCGAACGGCGAAGTATAAACCCTACCTGAGGGCCGTTACCGTGAGTAATAATTACATCCCACCCTTTTTCAATCATTCCGGTTATATGCTTTACCGTTTCAACTACGGCATCATACTGATCCGGTATGGACTGGTGGTCCTTATCCTTTACTAAAGAGTTTCCTCCTACTGCAACAACTGCTAATGGCATATTATTTTATTCCTCCGTATTTATTCTCCCATAGTCAGAGCCATTACGGCTTTCTGAACATGTAATCTGTTTTCTGCTATATCTAATATAATAGATCTGTCTCCGGAAGCTACTTCGTCTGTAACTTCATGGCCTCTGTCTACAGGCATTGGATGAGAAAAAAGACCGTTATTACTTCTTTTCATCTTTTCTTCATCGCAAATCCAGTCTGTATATTTAAGCGCTTTTTTTATCTCGTCCTGCTTCTGGAACTCTCCGCCGGAATAGGCCTCTGTGCTCATCCAGTTTCTTGAATAAACTACATCGGCGTTATCGTAAGTTTCTGCCGGATCATTTGAGAGTTCAAACTCGGTGCCGTTTTCAGCGCAGTTCTTTTTTGTCCACTCTATAACTTCTTCGTCCAGTTCATATCCTTTAGGATGTGCAACCCTGACGTTCATTCCCATTCTTGAATTTATCAGCATACTCTCCTGAACGGAACAGTGAGAACGAGAAAGGGCGCCGTGGCCCCAGACATGAGTTATGGTCTTTCCTTTGAGGTCTTTTCCAAGATGTTTACGGTATCCCATAACATCCGCAAGCCCCTGGCATGGATGAAATCTGTCGTGCGCCATACTTATTATCGGAATATCAGAGTATTTAGCATATTCTCTCAACAATGCATCGCCCTGACCGTATTCGGCTATCTTGTCTTCAAGAATTCTTATTCCCAGACCGACTCCGTAACGCGACATAACACCGGCGGCATCTTCAACAATTTCACCGGCTGAATCTTTGGTCTTAAGCCTCATGGCCGAGGGTTCAAGAAAAAGAGCGTGCCCTCCGAGTTCGGTAGCTGCAATTTCAAATGACTGTCTTGTTCTTACCGATGAATTATAGAAAAACATCAGAAAACTCTTGTAGTCCAATGTTCCTGTAAACTCCGGTGAGAACCGTTTTTTCTGCATCTCTTCGGCAAGCTCTATTGCCTCCAATAATTCCTCTCTTGACCAATCCTGTGTTGTAATCAGGTCTTTACCAAAATATTTTGATTTACCTTCCATATATCCTCCTAATTCTTTTAGTCTTATTTTACAGACGGCCGCCCATAAGCAAAGCCATTATAGCCTTGTGAGCATGCAACCTGTTTTCTGCTTCGTCAATTACCACCGACTGCGGACCGTCAATAACTTCATCAGTTACTTCCTGACCTCTGTCTGCCGGAAGACAGTGCATGTAAACACCGTTTTTATTGACCTTATCCATCTGTTTCTGAGTAGTCATCCAGCCTTTTGCAAGCTCATTTACGCGCCTAGCTTCATCATGGTCCTGATCTTTGATTTTTTTACCTGTTTCTTCATCGTAGTAATTAAAACAAGTGTGAGATCCCCAGGATTTCGGATAAACTATGTCGGCGCCTTCAAAACCTTCATCAAAATCATTGGTTATTTTAAAAGATCCGTCATATTGACCGGCGTTAGCCTTGCATTTTTCAATAACAGTAGGATCAAGGTCGTAACCTTCAGGGTGGGCTAACGTTACATCCATCCCCATAAGGGTGGACGCAAGTATTACACTCTGCGGGACTGCGCGCGGTTTTTCAATAGAGCCGGAATAAGCAAAAGACATAGTAAGTTTTTTGCCCTTAAATGAACCGAATTTTTCTTTAATTGTCATTAAATCCGCAAGAGCCTGGCACGGATGATATTTATCGCTTTCCATATTAATAATAGGACAATCCGCGTAATACGCAAATTCTTTTATAGTTTCATCCGAAAAACCGTAATTCCAACCGGACGGAGGTCCGTACATTCTTATAGCTATTGCGTCACCTACTCTGCTGAGCATTCTTGCTACATCAGAAATTCTTTCGGTTTCGTAAGGTATATCAAAACCTTTTCTTGCGGGAGTATAAGTTTTTCCGGGTTCTAAAGAACTGTGAATTCCGCCTAACTGCTGAATCCCGGCGTCAAAAGTACTTCTTGTGCGCAGCGACTGATTAAAAAACATTGTAAATAAAGTTTTTGATTTAAGGATATCTGTAGTATCTTGGCCTAAAGCAAATCTACGCTTTAATTCAAAGCCGATATCCATTAAAGTTTTCCACTCTTCCCGGGAATAATCAAGTTCCGGTTCTATCCAATCTCTTCCTAAAAAATTACTTGTTTTCATCTAAAACCTCCTCTTTTAGATATTCCTTATTACTTAATCTCTACTATAAACAATTTTAGAATACTACTTATTTTTTAGTTCTGTGTCAATTATTTTATGCTATTTACTCAACACTTATCTTTTTAATCGCGCTGTATGCCCTGCCGCCGGACCAGCTTTGGGCAACTGCTCTGATATGATAGTTTCCCGCAGGCAAACCCTCTCTGTTAAATGTCTGTTCATAGGGAGGCGCGTCAATATAGTACCCGATTTTCTGCCAGCCGTTCTCACCTTTAAGTTCCAGCCATGTCCCGGTTATATCTTTGCCATATGCTGCGACCGAAACTAAATATTTTTGTTTTGCTGTCGGATGATTTTTTATAGTATTTATTTCTATTGAAAGCTCGGTCGGCGCGCCGTTAACTGTTTTTAAAGCCAGCGCCGGCTCAAAATATTTTATCATTTTATACTCGTTCTCAATTACTATATATGAATTTTCCCGATCGTTGGAACCTATTCCTCCGGCTAATATCGGCGCAGTTTCGGTGCTTTGCAGCTCTTTGGATTCAGTCCACAGGTGAATATATACGGCTCCGTCGCCGTCCGGAATTTTTTCTTTCTCGGTTTTTACCCAGAACCACCTGCTTTCGGAAATATCTTCAAATGCGCTGGACCCGGCACCTTCACGGGGTATACTGTCGTTGGATACAAGAATCTCCCCTTCGGGTCTTTTCTCTTTGCTCTTAGATATGCCTATCATTATATTGTAGCGACCAACGGAAGTCCCGTAGGGGCGGCCAACGGAAATTTCCGACACCTCACTTAATGCTTCTCTTATAATAAGTTTAATATCTTTAACTATGTCTTCATTTACTTTACCGGCAAGTAATGAAACTAAAATATCAGGGGTTTTGCTGTCTATTCCGTTTCGGAGATTATCTCTTATCTCCTCTAAAGACTCATTAGAAATTTTGTCTTGCAAAATTTCTATTATCTTCTGCCCGGCATCACTGTATAGCGCTACAGCGGTTGCTTTTTTAATCTGTTCATTTGTTTTTGACCTACCCAGCCTTGCTCCCATATATAAAGAAGTATATTTTTCTTGCGGCAGAGCAATTTTAGAAATCCAGCCATGACCATTTCCCACATACCAATTGCCTGTCCAGCCGCCATTTGCAAAAAGAGTAAACTCTCCGGGCGTGGGCAGCTCCCCTATAAATTTTATTTGCGGAGCGCCTGAGTTATCTTTACTCCCGGCATAACTCTTATAACATCCAGCCGAAACAGTTAAGATAACAACAGCCAATATCGGATAGAACAACTTTTTATTTAAGAGTATCACGGTATTCCTCTCTTATAAATTGAGGCAAAGCCTTAAAGTATTTAACGGCCTTGTTTATGTCATTGATTTTAATCTTTTCTCCGGAAGTATGGCATTCCTTTTCAACACCCGGACCGAAACCAAATGAAGGGACATTAAGCTCCCCCGCGGAATATGACCCGTTTGTGCAGAAACCCCAGAACTTTGTTTGGGATTTTTTAAGGACTTGCCTTTGAGCTTTAACCGCCGCTTGTATAAGAGGTGTATCTTTTTTCATAATCCAGGGTTTATAATGAGGCGTTATTTCAACTACTTTATCTTTATCCTTTATTATTTTTTTAAACCTTTGAATTATATCTGCTTTTTTAGTGCCGGGTTTTGACCGGTAATCAAGGAAAATGCTGCACTTTTCGGGAATTATATTTATATTTTCATTAGGAGTAGAGGCTTTGGTTGCCGCGACCGACTCACCGTCAAGTTGTTTATTTATCTCTTCTATTTTACGGATTACATCGGCCGCTCTCAATAAAGCATTTTCTCCGTCAGACGGGTCGCTGGCATGAGCTGACTGCCCGGCTATATCAATACGAAGGCCTATACGGCCGCGATTACCCACTGCTGCTGTAAGTTGTGAAGGTTCTCCTATAACAACCACATCCGGTTTAATTTTTGTCTCATCAAAAAATTCTTTAAGTCCGTTACCCTCTGCAACCTCTTCGTTAACACTGGCAAGAACATATAATGTAACATCGGTTATATCCGCCGCGGCCCCGCCGTATATCATAGAAGCCAGAGGTCCTTTATCATCAACCGCTCCACGGCCTATAAGATATCCATCTTTCTCCGTAGGTTCGTAAGGCGGGGTTTTCCAATTTTCCCCCGGCTCGACTACATCCATGTGAGCATCGTAAAGAATTTTAAGCGCTCCGTTTCCGCGAACACCGCATACATTACCACCTGTGCTATATAAAAGCTTATCGTATCCAAGCTTTTTAAACTCGTCTTTTACCCGGAGTGCAACTTTTGATTCCTCTCCCGATAGAGAAGGTATTCTTATGATATCTTTTAAAAAATTAATTACCTGCATTTGATACGCATTTAGTATGAACTTTAAAAATCAATTATATTCTGTCCCATACTTTTTTTGCCGCTTTACGCGCTTTTGCGTATATTTGCTCTTCATCTACGGTTGTTATCTGTTTATGTCTCATTATTATATTGCCTTCACTGATAGTAGAATCAACTACCGGCGCCGACATTCCAAAAAGAAGATGCCCGAGAAAATTATCCGCGTTAAGCGGAGTTGCGGGATTATAATCTACAGTAGCTATGTTTGCCGGTTTACCCTCTTTGATGGTACCCATATCCCATCCGGCTACTTTCTTTAATATTTTCGGGTTATTATTTAAAAGCATATCCGGAATTTCCATAAAGCCCACTGTCGGGTCTTTATATTCGTTCCTGGCCTGAAGAAATGCGCACCTCATCTGTCCGAGCATTGATGATGTCATCCCGTCTGTTCCTATACCTACATCTATCTCTTTATTGTAAAGGTCCAGAACCTTTGAATACCCTACAGCATTATTCATATTACTTTCCGGATTATGAATCACGGACGCGCCGGATTCCTTGATTGTCTTTATCTCGTCATTATCAATATGGATACAGTGAACCAAAAGGCTCTTTGGATTTAAAACGCCGGCGTCTTTAAATCTCCTAATAACGCTTTTGCCATATTTCTCCCCGGTAATTTTCTGATCGGAAAGATCTTCGGCGCAATGGACATGGATACCTGCGTCAAACTCGTCGGCTATCTTCACGCTCTCGTTAAGTGTATCCTCATCTACGGTAAATGACGCATGCAATCCTACCATACCTTTTACATTTTCCGAAGTCGCTCCCAAAAATCTCCGGCTTTCCTCAAGCCCTTCTTTTCCCTTGCCGAACCGGTCAGATATGCCAAGACACAATACTGATTTAAGTCCGACTTCTTCAACTGCTTTTTTGATTTCATCTAAACTTCCCAGCTGGTAAGATTGACTTTCATGGTGGTCAATTACAGCAGTAACACCGTTTCTCGCTGATTCAATAAGGGGGACAAGAGAAGAATAATATATCGATTCTGCCAAGAGAGCATCATCCAATTTCCACCACATATTCTCTAATATTTCGCCGAAATTCGCCGGCGGGTCGCCGGGGATATTTAATCCCCTTGCAAAAGTAGAATAAAAGTGATGGTGGGTGTTTACAAATGAGGGCATAACCACTTTGTTTTTGGCGTCTAATATGTCGGCGGCTGTATATTTCTGTTTCAGCTCTTTTAAATCCCCTATTTCTTTCACCAAGCCCTTTTCAATAAATACAGCGCCGGGATTTATAACCCGGCTGTTTTTTCCAAGGGTTACAACTGCTCCGCCTTCAATTAAAATCGACATATTAAAACTCCTGTTCTTATTACTCTTTTTCTTCAGTTTTCTCTTCTTCAATCACTATACCCAACAGCTGTATCGCATAGTCAACCCGGCGTTTAAGCCTTGAATCTTCATCTTCTCCGGCTTTTAGCAAGGCTTCTTTGACTTCCTCATTATTAACCCCTATATTAGTCAGCGCGAGAACGGCTTCTCTTCTTATTTGCAAATCGGAAGAAGAAACTCCCTCTATCGCTATATCAAGGCCTTTATCATTCCCGAGTTTTCCCAATGAAGATGCTGCTTTTATTCTCAATCCCTCATCATCATCTTTCAAAAGATTCTCAAGCGTATCTTCGCTCTTTGCGGTATTTATTTCTCCCAAAGCTTCTACGGCATAACTTCTCAAGCGAATACTTTCTTTCTCATTTTCCGCTATTTCAGCTAACGGCCCGGCACCGTCTTTTGCTCCTAAACGGCCTACAGACCTTATGGCCTGGGCTTTAATCCGCGGCTGTCCTTCCATAGATAGAATATCTATAAGAGGCTCAATTGCTTCCGACCCGCCTAATACCCCCAGTACCTGAGCGGCGCTTATTTTAACTCCTTCGGATTCAGATGATTCAAGGAGGTCTATTACAGGCTCTACTGCTTTTTTATCCCTTATAAAACCAAGCGCTACGACTGCGCTCATTTTAACACTGTCATTGTCATCTTTTAAAAGGTCTATCAAAGGTTCCACAGCGCTTTTATCCCTGAGATTCCCAAGAGCGTCGGCCGCTGTTGCTCTTACCCCGAAATCTTCATCGTCCAACGCCTCTATAAGCGCCGGGACGGCTTCTCTTGACCTCATACCCGCAAGATTTGAAGCGCCCTGTCTGCGCACTCTCGTATCGGTTGATTTAAGCATTCCCATAGCTTTCTGGGCCTGCTCGGAAGCCGAAAACCCTAAAACCGGCAAACTAACCACAAAAACCACAACATAAACAAAAAATTTCTTTAACATAACTATCTCCTCCTATTCTTTTTTTCCCGCTTCCTTTTCTTCCTTCTCTTTCTTTAATATATTTACTGCCTCACAGGCCGCATTTTTCACCCGTCTGTCAAAATCAGATAATGCTTCTTCTAAAAGAAAAACCATAGACTCATCGCCGACGAGGCCTATAATCCGGCAAGCCCTTGCCCTTACTTCGTAATCACTTGATTTAATTCCGTTTATCGCTTCATTTAACCCGGCGTCTGAACCTAATTTAGCAAGAGCCAGCGCAGCTGAAATTCTCACTTTCGGCGATGACTGAATGAGCGCTTCTTTTAATCCTTCTATTGCCTCTGCGTCACCTATTTCTCCTAAAACATCCGCCGCTTCATTCCTGACCATATCAGAACTGTCATTTTTCAATATATCAATTAACTCTCCGACAGCTTCGGATACCTTGTGCTCTCCCAAAACTCTGCAGGCGGCAACTCTTACTCCGGTGCTTATATCACCGGTCATCTTAATGATTTTTCCAAATAGCCCGTGCTCTTTTAAAAAAACCGTCGCCATTTCACCGGCCTGCGATACTGCCTCCTGCCTGACAAGCGGATTTGCAGAATCAATCTGCTTAACTATTACTTTATTTACAGGAACTGAAGACAATTTTACGCCGGCTTTTATCGCTTCAATTTTTACTGCGGTACTGCCGGAATTTATAGAATCTATGATAACAGCCGCTGCTTTGCGGGCGCGAAATTTACCGAGATTTTTCAAGGCCATCCTTTTTACCATATCGCTTGAATCTCTGCGGACAGCCACCATAAGCCCTTCGGTTACACGCGGATGTTCATACTCTCCGAGTTTAACGGCTGCATTGATTCTTGTCTTTAAATTAGGCGAAAAAAGATTTCCCAGCAAAACCCTCGCCTGCACTTCAAGAGAAGGCTTATCTGCTTCAGATATTGTTTCTTCTCCCGAAACGGTGCCTGGTATCATTGCCATAAGCAAAATACCAACTAAAAAATTCTTTAATTCATTCAATACCGGCTTTGTTTCTTAATTCCTCTGAAATTCTGTTAGCTGAATCTACTATCTCTCTCTCGTTAACCCCTACAAGAGCTGAATCTTTAACACGTATATTGCCGTTTACTATTACTGTATCGGCTATATGCGAAGCGCCCGCAAATACAAGAGCGCCTAAATAATCGCTGCCTGAACCCGCAAAATCAATTCTGTCTATGTTAAAGACCGCAATATCAGCGGCATTCCCCTCATTTAAAACTCCTATTTCATTTCGGCCCAGGACCTTAGCGCCTCCGACAGTAGCCATCTTTAAAACATCATAAGCACTCATTGAATCTACTCCGGATTTTATCCTGGCGACAAGCATAGCTAACCGCGCTTCCCCAAGCATATCAGACGAATCATTCGAGGCCGAACCATCAACGCCCAGTGAAACATTTACTCCTTTATCCAACATCTTTCGGATTGGAGCAATACCCGACCCCAACCTTGCATTTGATGAAGGGCAATGAGCTACTCCGCTTTGTGTGTCAGCTAATTTGCTTATTTCATCGTCATCTAAATGAACACAATGGGCAAACCAGACATCTTTTCCCACCCAGCCTACTTTCTCCATATAAGCAAGCGGCCTCAGCCCTGTCTCCTGAAGACAAAATTCTTCTTCATCTTTTGTTTCGGCAAGATGAGTATGCATATAGACATTTTTTTCTCTTGCAAGACCTGCCGTCTCTACCATAAGTCCCTCAGTTACAGAAAAAGGTGAACAGGGAGCAAGAACAATCCGGCACATTGAAAATTCAGAACTATCGTGATATTTATCAATTACTCTTTCGGACTCTTTCATAATAACTTTATCACTTTGAACTACACTGTCGGGCGGAAGTCCTCCTTCGGACTCTCCGAGCGACATACTGCCCCTTGTAGGATGAAATCTTATACCCATCTGCCGGGCAGCTTCAATCTCGCTGTCTATTAAATTATTTTCCTGATGTTGCGGATAAAGGTAGAGATGATCGCTTGTCGTAGTACATCCGGTAAGCAACAGCTCCCCCATCCCTACTTTTGCGCTTACATTAACCGCTTCGTAATCAATATATTTCCATACATTATACAGGTATTTAAGCCAGTCAAAAAGTTTTGCGTCCTGCACCTCTTTTAAATTTCTTGTTAATGTCTGATATAAATGATGGTGGGTATTTATCATCCCGGGAATAACAACTTTGCCTTTGCCGTCTATAATCTGGTCGGCATCTTTTTTTATATCACCTATTTCAGCTATTTTATTGTCTTTTATAAGAACACTTTTGTTTTTATAAATTCTGTCTTCGCTGTCAAAAGTTGCAATAATCGCAGCATTTTTTATAAGAATTGTAGACATTTTTGCTCCTCTCAAATTCCTTTTATTATATGGTGCCGGAGGAGGGATTTTTCTTCCTTCGGTCGTTCCTCCCTCTCTCAGAACCGGGGTTTTTCCCTGACGGGCTTACGCCCTTTTCATGCTTAAGCATACGGGATAAACCCTTCAAATCCCTTTCATTTTATGGAGCCGGAGGAGGGATTTGAACCCTCACGAAGCTATGCTTCAGCGGATTTTAAGTCCACGATGTCTGCCAATTCCATCACTCCGGCTTTTTTGTAAATAATAATTCTATAATATATATCAAAAATTCAAATTAAAATTTAGATATATATTTATCATTTCCTCCCGGCTAAATTTGCATTTTCTATGGTCAAAGCAGCATTTGCCGCTAAAATATCTACTATCTCCACATCGCGAGAGTTAAACTCGCCTTCAGTATTAGTTCTTTTTAAATTAATCGTACCCAGGACTTCATCTCTTATTATAATCGGCACACTCATGCCCGAGATAATATCCTCATATTTTTTCATTTGCTTAAACCATTTGGTTTTTCGCACTCCGTTATTTACAAGCACCGGTTTCTTTTCTAAGATAGCGCGGCCGGATACTCTCTGCCCGGGCTTAAAGCTTTTGCCTATAACATCCTTGCTGTAAGTTCCCGCTGCGGCTCTTACAATATACTCCCCTGTTTCTCTGTCTATAAGCATAATCGACCCTCCGTCGGCCCGGATGGTATTTACTGTTATTTCTAAAATATAGGCTAAAATTTTATCCGGCGGATTTTCCGATATCATCGCCTTAGAAGCTTTATGCAGAGCAACTATACCTTCAAGATGTCCCGCCTCGACTTTTAAAGTCTTTGTGCGCAGCGCACTTTTTACAGCTATACTAAGTTCCTCTTTTGTAAACGGCTTGATAACATAACTAGAGGCGCCGTGTTTTATCGCGTCCATCGCCGTAAATTTATTATTATATATGCTTAAACCGATAACTTCCGTATCTTTATATTTTTTATGAACTATTTTAGTGAGTTCTATACCATCCATTCCCGGCATCATAATATCAGTTATAACTACATCAAATTTATTGCCTCTTAAAAGCTTAAGCGCTTCTTCGGCGCTGTCAGCTTCGGTTACATTATAATCTTTTGCCTCAAGTATCACCCGGCATAAAAGCCGGTCCTCATCGCGGTCATCAACTATAAGTATATTTTTCATACATCCTCTTTTTATATTAGTACATTATATTTGTTGCTTGATAAATAATAATAAATATACTCTTTTATATCAACTTGCGCGCTTGATTTTTTAAAGAAGCTATGCTATTTTTATATTATGTTTAAACCAAATAATTATTTCAATATTGATAATAACATTTACAGCAAACTTTTTAAAGACTGTGAATATGTCTGGGAAGGCTTAAATAATATTGACCCATATTTAAGAAACCACATAAAACCCAATGTGTCCGGGCTGGCCGTTAACGGGCCTTTGATAAAAAAAACACACCAGCTCTCTAACGGAGCTGTCGTATATGCCGGTGCTTATATACTGGATGACCGTATCCAGTTAGAAGCAAATGTAAAGGTTGAGCCCGGAGCCTATATTGCCGGACCCTCTATAATCGGAGAAGGAACTCAGATTAGACACGGTGCCTACATCCGGGGAAAAGTTATTACCGGAAAAAACTGTGTTATAGGCCATACAACTGAAATTAAAAATTCCGTGATGCTCGGAGAAAGCAAAGCAGGCCATTTTTCGTATATCGGAGACAGCATTCTGGGCGAAGTTAATCTGGGAGCAGGAACAAAGCTGGCTAACCTTAAAATAACAAACAATGAAATTGTAATTAAACAAAACGGGAAAAAGTTTCCTACGGGACTTAGAAAATTCGGAGCTATATTAGGAGACGGCGTTCAGACCGGGTGCAACACAGTTACCATGCCCGGCACGATTATGTCCAAAGGAGTTTTAACTTATCCCAACACAACCGCCCGGGGATATTATAACCCGGAAACAATAATTAAACTGAACCAAGATACCAGGGAAGGAAAAATAACATAATGAAAAAACTTTTCGGAACCGACGGGATAAGAGGCGTAGCAAACAAACCGCCCATGACAACCGAAACCGCTTTAAGGATAGGCCAGGCTCTGACCTACATATTAAAAAGAAAAGACCACCGCCCGAGAATTATAATAGGTAAAGACACACGCCTTTCCGGATATATGCTTGAAAGCTCTCTGGCCGCCGGGATATGTTCAATGGGGGGAGATGTAGTCCTTGTGGGTCCCATGCCCACTCCGGGTATTTCCTTTATAACCAGCAATATGGATGCCGACGCAGGTGTGGTAATATCAGCTTCTCATAACCCTTACCAAGATAACGGAATAAAAATATTTACAAATTCCGGACAAAAATTAAATAATATGCAGGAAGAAGAAATTGAAAATCTTATATTTGAAGGGAAACTACAAAGCCTCCTCCCGGAAGCTAAAAAGATAGGACGCGCATTCAGGGAAGATGACGCTCTAGGGCGGTATATAGTTTTCCTCCGCCATACTCTGCCCAAACATATAAATCTTGAGGGGATGAAAATAGTTCTTGACTGCGCTAACGGCGCAACTTATAAAGTAGCCCCGATGCTCTTTAAAGAGATGCGCGCCGACATTGTTACTTTAAATACCTCGCCAAACGGCAAAAACATAAACCGTGAAGCCGGCTCTCTGCATCCTGATTTATTATCAAAAAAAATTATAGAAGAGAAAGCCGATATCGGCCTTGCTTTTGACGGGGACGGAGACAGGCTAATTGCTGTTGACGAAAAAGGCAATATTGTAACCGGAGATACTCTTATCGCCATATTTGCCCGCTATATGAAAGAAACCGGAACACTTGAAAATGATTCGGCGGTAACTACCGTAATGAGTAATATCGGACTGAAAAAAAGTTTTGAAAAACTAGGAATAAAACGAATAGAAGCACCGGTAGGTGACAGATTTGTCTTGGAAAAAATGCAGGAATTCAACTCTGTTCTCGGAGGTGAAGATTCGGGGCATATAATTTTTTCTAAGCACCACACTACCGGAGACGGAATAATAACCGCTCTCCAGCTTCTTTATGTGATTAAAGAAACCGGAGAAAAACTATCCGAACTTTCCAAAGTCATAAAAGTCTACCCCCAAGTCCTTAAAAATCTGGAGGTAAAAAAGAAAGTACCGCTGGATAAACTTAAAACTACCGGCAAAGCCATAAAAGAAGCAGAAAATTATCTCGGAGATGAAGGCAGGGTCCTGGTAAGATATTCCGGAACCCAGAACCTGCTTAGAATAATGGCCGAAGGGCCCACCAATAAAAAAACCAAACACGCCGTAGAAATAATTCTTAAAGCAGCAAAAAAGGAAATGGGCTGATGTGCGGAATAGTAGGATATACCGGCAGCGCTGAAGCCCCCGAAATACTTCTCGAAGGGCTGAGCCGGCTTGAATACCGCGGTTATGATTCAGCGGGAATCGCTGCTATAAACAGTTCCGGAAAACTCAACCGGGAACGGTGTAAAGGCAAGATAGCCCGGCTTAAAGAAGTTCTCTCTGAAAAACCGCTTAAAGGAAAGACTGCCATCGGCCATACAAGATGGGCGACACACGGCAAACCTTCCGACGAAAACGCTCACCCACACAGCGACTGCCGGGGAAATATTGTAGTTGTTCACAACGGTATCATTGAAAATTATATGGATTTAAAAACAGAGCTTATATCCGAAGGGCATATATTTAAATCAGAGACCGACACAGAAGTCATTGCCCACCTGGTAGAAAAATATACAGATAGGGGCGATGCTTTAAAAAGCGCTGTTTTTAAAGCAATAAACAAACTTAAAGGTTCTTATGCTCTGGGGGTAATTAGTTCCTCCGAGCCGGAACGTATAATAGCTGCCCGTAAAGACTCTCCTCTCATCATAGGGCTTGGCAAAGACGGCAACTTTATTGCCTCGGATGTGCCGGCGATACTGCCTTATACAAAAAAAGTCATCTATCTTGATGATAAAGAAATGGCAGTTATAGAAAAAGATAAAATTGAGGTCTTTAATCACGACAACAACTTAACCGAAAAAAAAGCAGTCACCATAGACTGGGACCCGGTGATGGCGGAAAAACAAGGTTACCGGCATTTTATGTTGAAAGAAATATACGAGCAGAAGCAGGCCATCCAGGAAACACTGCTCGGACGCCTCGATAGAGATAACAATTCGGTATCTTTTGAACATTTCAATTTTGACGAAACCTATCTAAAAAACATTAATAGAATATTTCTGGTTGCCTGCGGAACGGCATACCATGCCTGCCTCATCGGGAAATTTTTACTTGAAGACCATCTTAAAATTCCCTGCGAGGTGGATATCGGTTCGGAATTCCGCTATAGAAATCCTCCTATTGACCAAGACACTCTCGTTATTGCAATATCCCAATCGGGAGAAACCGCAGACACTCTTGCGGCGCTGCGAGAAGCAAAAGACAAGGGAGCAAAGACCTCGGCTATATGTAATGTTTTAGGTTCTACTATCACCCGCGAAGTCGACGGAGTTGTATATACCCACGCTGGACCTGAAATCGGAGTAGCTTCCACAAAAGCATTTACCTCCCAGCTTACCGCCCTCTATCTTATCACTCTTTATATGGGCAGGCTCAGGGGTTCTATACTTGAAGAAGAAGCAAAAGAATTTACCGATGAGCTCGCAAAACTTCCGCTTATGGTAAAAGAAATTTTAGATAATGAAATAAAAAACATAAAAGATATATCTCACAGATACTCTAAAAAAAGTGACTTTCTTTATCTCGGCAGAAATATAAATTACCCGATTGCCTTAGAAGGCGCCCTTAAACTTAAGGAAATATCATATATCCATGCCGAAGGTTATCCTGCCGGAGAAATGAAACACGGGCCTATTGCCTTAATAGACGAAGAACTTCCGGTAGTTGTTATAGCTACTAAAAGCGCCGTCTATGAAAAGATACTTTCCAACATAGAAGAAGTAAAAGCGCGGGACGGCAAAGTCATTGCCATAGCCACAGAAGGCGACCGAAAAATACAGAAACTTGCGGATGATATTATCTATGTTCCTAAAACTCTGGAGATCTTCACTCCTATTTTAAATACTGTTCCGTTGCAGCTCTTATCTTATTATATAGCAAGAAATCTGGGTTGCGATATAGACCAGCCCCGCAATCTCGCAAAAAGCGTCACTGTAGAATAAGAAATCACCCTCCTGCTACGATAAAGGCTGACACGGCGGGAAGAATCATACTTATAATTACCCGGCTTACAACAGGATAGTTAGGATCATATACTTTCAATACTACTACAGCGCCCGCTTTCAATTCCAGGGGGCCGAGAAAAAGATTAAATCCGGCATCAACCCATAAATTTTTCCCTAATAAAAACCAAAAAATTATAACCGCGGCCGCGGCGTTAAAAAGCAAAAGCCTTCCCCCGAAAAATATAAATTTACCCGAAACAGCCGCCAAAGAGTATGAACCGGAATTATTTAATACTATTCCGCCTGCCGCAAGTAAAATTGCAATAATAATATAATAACTGCTCCATATAATATGTTTCTGGGAAAATTTTAAATATTTAAGATATACCTATGCCGTAAATTTCCCTTCATTAGGGTCAGCTTGTGAATCTCTTTCAAAAATATTTAATATTTTATTTATAGCCGGGCTGTTCATCTCAATTTCAACGCCTTCTTTTTTTAAAAATTTTCTGTATCTTTCAGCATCATTACTATTAACATCCGGCGCTGAAGATTTAAATTCATTAGCGGCTGCCGTTTGCCCGGGCACAGAGATCCCCTTACGAAATTCCTTGATTTTGTCTATGCTTTCTTTTATTTTTTTACCTGACGGCGCCTACTTTTTAACTACCCCCATGCCGTATATCATAATCCCTGTAACAGCTATAAATGATATTGCGCATCCTGCTTTCATAAAATCACGCCTGCTTAGTAAAAAAAATAGCATTGCCGACAATTATAAATGCAGTGACAAACGGCAAAATTAAACTTTTCATTATACGGTTCCATAAAGGAAAATTAGGGTCATGCAATTTCAACGCAATACCGGAAAGTACAAGAAAATCAACAGGCGCTCCAAAGAGCGTTATATT